>JANLFJ010000023.1:0-27055 GCA_024655825.1 Peptococcaceae bacterium
AGAGCCAGCTTACTGGCGGAAGCCAAAGCCCGATTGGCTACCATTGCGAAAATGGTCCGTTCGACCAGTATACGAAACTGGCGATCGTTCATCTTGTTCATCAGGGCCTCATCAATGCCAAGTTTCTTCCATAGCTGGTCTAGAAACCAGGTCCCACCCAGGGAACGACTGGAATTCAGCGTAAGGTTAGGAGCAGAACCTTCGCTACTTGCACCAGAGAATCCCTCGCCCAGGAAACGGTGAATACTGGCGGCTAATCGGCGGAGAACCTCCAAATCTAATTCATCCATTCGGCCAAAGTTGTAAAGAATCTGGGCTTGTGGCTGACCGGATTTTGGATTGCGGATGTTATGGGCAAGTTGGACATATTTGGTAACAGTATTGTCTTTATTTTTGCGGGAAGTTACTCGTATATACATGCCTACATTATACCACAATATACAATATTAACTCAACATTTAATTAACATTAGTGATATTTTATCCACAAAAAACGTGTGCCTACGCAATTTTTAGATTTTGCCTTGTGGATAACTCTCGAAAGCCTTATTATTTAAGGATTCTCGTTTTTATAAATGCCTAAAAGTCACGAAAAACTGTCGAACCCGGGCGCAGGCGGGGGGAGAAAACAGTTGCTAATTTTACATGCAAAATATTAATACAGGATTTGGCAAAATAAAGGAGAAATTATTCATTTGTAACCAAGCCGAATTAATAAAGAGGTGCAGACAATGCCGTCGATAAACAACGAAATAGAGAAAAAGCTCTGGAATGCCGCCGACCAGTTGAGAGCCAACTCAAAGCTCAAGGCTTCCGAACCTGAACTCCGATACATTATGATTGCGCTCTATAAGACGCTGACGAGGCGCAGCCAGAGGGCATATCTGACGTGGAGGCGGTTTAGGATGCTCCTTGAAAAGCACCCGATAGCGGAACCGAGGATATATGTGAACATCTGGCAAGCTGCGTAAGGTTTATATGAAGAGCCCAATGCCTTAATAGGGCACGTTGGGTTCTGTGAGGGGCGTGGACGGCCTTCTCACATTCAACAATTCATTGAAAAGTGAGGTGGAAGTCGAGCGTCTACTCGACAAATCATGAGAAAAGAAGGGCTTAAAGAAAAATTTGCAGAATATAAAAAAGCGGTAAATAAACTTAAGGAAGCATTGGAAGAAAACGCATCCAATCCCTTGCTTTATGACGGGGTGATGCAGCGCTTTGAGTTTACCTATGAGCTGGCATGGAAATTAATGAAACTTTACCTTGAATCTGAAGGTATCGTAACTGTAAACTCACCACGGTCAGCTTTTAAAGAAGCCTTTGCAACAGGGATTATCATAGAAGGTGAAACCTGGATTGACATGATTAATGCCCGTAATCTAACCGTCCACACATATAACGAGCAAATGGCCAAAGAGATTTATGACAAAGTGAAAGATAAATACTATCCCGTATTCGTTGCCTTTGCCAACAAGATGGAGGAAAAAATCCAATGAATTTTGGGCTGCCGGAACAAATCATACAAGCGATAAAAAAAGAACTGCAAAAAAGAGAAAATGTGACCAGAGCCGTTGTTTTCGGCTCCCGGGCCCGGGGGGATTACAGATACAATTCCGACATTGACCTGGCCGTTTACTGCGAGGGGGAACTGCCGCCCGGGTTGTGGCTGGATCTGGACGAAGCGGCGGGTATCTACAAAATCGACGTCATAGACATGAACGGTCCCCTGGACGAAAAACTGCGCCAGAGGATCGAAGAACAAGGTATGGAAGTTTACCGCCGCAGCTGAACAAGTAAAACCAGAACAACAGGTGATAAAATGATATTTGCCAGGAATACGCCGAACAATGCAGGAGTGGCCGTTTATGGCGACCACATGGATTTTGAAAACCTGTACAAGGCATTGCATACAGTTGTGGGAAACGAGGATGAATTCATCGAATGCGGCGCTGCCAGCATAAGAGTTTTAGGCATATGCTACGATCTTCGTCATGCCTTGATGGGAGACCGTGAGATAGAATTTATATACAATGGCATGGATGAAGAAAAGAAAAAGCGCATGTTAGTGCTCGCCCCGGACAAGAATGTCTACTTGAAAATACGCGTGTTGTGGCCTGAAATGCTGTTTGTCACTATAGCGTTGAATGAATTCATGGAGCTATACGCTCAAAAACTGGCCAAAACAAGATACGGCATTGACCTGTTCGTTTCAAATAAGGTTATCTGGGATCACTCCATCGCGCAAGTGCGCATGTTGCAAGCCGCCGTGGCCGAATGCCTGAAACAAACCGTATCAGACAATATATATGCAAGAATACTGAACATATTGAACGGCAAATTTGTATATGTGGACAGGTACATTACCCAGTACCTGGACATCCTCAATGAACGATTCATAAAAATGAGCAAGGAAAAGCGGCTGAAGAATTTATCAACAATCGCCAAGCGGATTGTAGAGCGGGGGCAGGAATACCGCGATTTAGAACTTCAATTGAGGGAAGATGCCAAGAAATATAACTGCAGCGTGGACGATTTAAGATTGGATCTGGATTTTCCTGAAGATATCGAGTGGTAAAGTGGGGCAATTTTCCCAAATATATGGTTTTGCCACTCACATGCTTGTTCCGAAGGACATATTATATAGGGGATAAGTCCGGTATTTAAGAATCCGCGGCTAATCCTCAATATATATGGTCAAGGAGTGAATTAATTATGGCAAAACCAGCTCAACCCTGTCAATGCTCCCCTTACCAGAGCATTTGCTGCTGCGGCCCGCTCAACGGCATTTCGGTGGTGCAGCCTTCCTGTCAAAACCTGCCCGACGGCAGCGTGGTTAACAACCCGGCTTTTGTACCTGGTCTTAACAAGTCCTTTTGGACGTATAAATTCATTACCGATTGCGGTCAAGGTACCAGGGCCATCAGCAATTTTGGAATTCCCATTTGCGAGGTGCTCATGGCTGAACATGTCACCGTGAGCGAAAAGATCGACGGCTGCGGCCAGTTCCTCTCCGTTCCTTTCAGCCTCACCGTCGACGACCCCAACCTCGGGCCAGCCCCGGACGGCTTCCAGTGGCTGAAGGTGGAAACCCAGGAACGTTATGAAAAAGGCATCAGCGTAGAGTACCGCATAGAACTCCTGGGAGATTACCCGGTTGCGGTCCAGCCCATCAAGGTCAAAGCCGGCTCCAATATTAACACATTCTCATGTTCGAACTGTTATGAAGTGCCGGACTGCAACCCGCAGGGGAAACTGTCCGTTACCAAGGAATGCGGCCACACCATTATAGACAACCAGGCAGTACTCAACTACAATGTGGCGGTGACCAATACAGGCAACGCATCGCTGGACAACGTCCAGTTCCAGGACACCGTGTATGTGCCTGTGCAGCTGTCCCTCGGGGCCATTACCGTAACCCCCGCCACTTTAACAGTAAACACCGGCACCCCCGGCCAGATAACGATCAGCGGCAATTTGGGCACGATCCTACCGGGCGAGACCGTCCATGTACTTTACCAGATTCCGATCGCCACCGTGACCATTCCCGGCAAGTACAAAATCAACAATACCGCCAGCGCGGCAGCCGAAGGCACCAAGGATTCCGCCAGCTGCTCCACCAATCTTGATGTGGTCCAGCTCAGCGCCGACAAATGCTGCCTGATTGAGGGCAATAAAGGCGTCTACACCTTGACCCTGTCCAGCGTTGGCCTGTCACCGGACGTCACGGTGCATATGTTTGACCGCATGGAGGTGCCAGCCGGAGTGGTGGTGAAGTTCCTGGATTTGAGCGGGTGCGAGGGGTATTTTTCCGGCACCACCAACCCGGTTCCGACCAACACCAACATTCCAGGCCCGGCCAGCTTCGATTTCATCTGCAAGAACGCCGTGGTACCGGCCGGCGGCAGCTATAAAAAGCTCGGGACCTTTATCCTGGTGTCCAGCTCGGTGGTGGGAACGACGACCATCATGAACACCATCACCGACGTTGTACCGGTTGACCCGGCCGCCCAGGTGTTCCTGGGAGTCAGTGGGATACCGGCTGTGGCGCCTGTCGATGTGCAGTTAAATATGGTATGCGGGAAACCATGTTAGTAGTAAATCTGGCTTAAATAAACCGGGCTGAGGCTTCGCTTAAGGTGGTAAGGTGGCAAAAAAGGGGTAGCGCCGTCAGACCGTCGCTTACCCCTGCCTTTTTAAGACCTGTTGCTATATTTCCGGCTCAATCCTAAGTTCTTCGGATGGCACCGATTGTTGCCAAACCGATATTGAGGTAGAATATATATAAAAAATTAAAAATTAACCAACAGTGCGGTTGGGAGGTTATTACTTGTTGTACCCATTCGATGCGGTTTATAACATGGATAAATTCTGGATAATTGCGGCCTTACTAGGCGCCATAGTCCTGACGACAGCGCTGACTGTTTTCATACATTGCGGCAATCTGCCCCGGCCACAAAAAAACACGCTGTATGTGTTGCAGGCCGCAATACTTGCTGCACAAACCGGCCAGTTTTTAACGGTTGTATCGACGCCGGCGGAGATGGACCTGTTCATCAAGATACAAAGCATTGCCCTATGCCTGGCCAGCTCTTCTTTTTTTTTCTACTGCCATACGGCTGTCCTGAAACGATACCCAGGAACATGGCGCGTTCTTTCAATGGGATGGGTGCCTTTTCTCGGTACGGGAATGATATTGTCCAACAGCGCCCATCATTTGTTTTATACCGTGTATGAGCCGGTGCCTTTTAATTTTAAGTTTAACTCCGGTTATGCCTTTATAGCTTTATGCAACTATGTGCTGGTCTTGATCGGTCTTGCTTTAATATATTTTTCACAAAGGCGAAAAGGGCATCCGAACCGAAAGCTGGCAGGAACAGGCATTATTGCCATGCTCTTTGTAGCCTTGCTTGACGGGTGGGAACAAATGACATCTTTTGGCATTTATGACCTGACGCCAGTCAGTTTTGCAGCCTTCCAGGCAGCTATTTTGATAGGAAACCGGGGGGCAATCGGTTATAAAGCCGTTTTGAGCAACAGGCTCCAGGCGTTGGATTGCATCAACGAATCGATCGTTATCACGGACCATCAAAACACCGTTCTCTACTCCAATAGAGCCCAGCTCAATAATTTGCTCAACATAGGGGAAAACAGGGACCTGGCCGAAATAATAGCCGCAGCAAACATGAGCCGGGGCTGTCAGGAAAACCCTATTGGGCAAGAGGCAGCTTACGCCAGCAACAGAGAAACCTGTTCCGGGAGTGTGGTTTTTACGTTTCCCGAACTGCCGGCCCCAATGCATTGTTCATATTATATCCAGCCGATAGGCAAAGACGGCGACGGCAGCGGAGGTATGCTCCATGTGTTTCGGGACGTCTCGGAATACAAGGTGCTTATTGACCAGCTCGAACAAAAGCAAAAGGAACTCATGGCCTTGACCGACCGGTTGCAGAAATATGCCGGTGTTGTAAGACAGTTGGCGGAGGAAAGGGAAAGGCAGCGGATAGTCCGGCATGTCAACAGTGTTATAGGGTATTCGATCAAGCAAATTGCCTGCAATCTAGAAAGCCTGGAGTCCCTGCGGGAAGGGGAGACGGTTCTGATGAAGGAAAGAATACGGGAGTCGATCGACAACGCCAGCCAGGCCATCAAAAGGATACGCGAATCGATTGCCCCGCTGGCTGCAAGGGACCCCCTAACGACAAATCGGAAAGGGGGGGGAGCCGGATGGTCCGGGTCCTGATAGCAGATGACCATGCTTTGCTGGCGGAAAGCCTGCAATTTATTTTACAGCAGGACGACGACATTGATGTGGTGGGCATTGCCGCCAACGGCAGGGAAGCGGTGCAAATGTGCGAACGGCTGGCGCCGCAAGTGGTCCTGATGGATATAAAGATGCTGGAGTGCGACGGGTTGCAAGCGGTCGAACTGATCAAACAGTCCTGGCCGCAGACCAGAATTACGATGCTGACGACATTTGAAGACAAGGACAACATCTTGGCCGCGCTTATGAAGGGGGCCGACGGCTATCTCCTTAAAGACGTGCGACCGCAGGAACTGGTCCTGGCCATAAAATGCATCGACAGCGGATTTTGCGTGCTGAACGGTTCGGTAAAGGACGTGCTGCGGGAAGAGCTGAACAATCTGACCATAAGGAGCGGGAACCCGGTCTTTGGGCGGCTAAAATCAGAGGATATCAGAATTATAGAACTGATCGGCGACGGGAAGAACAATAAGGAAATCGCCGAGATCATGAATTATTCGGAAGGGACCATCAAGAACAGGATATCGCGCATCCTGGAAATCATCGGGGCAAAAGACCGCACGCAAATCGTGCTTTTTGCCCTGAAGAACGGTCTTCTCTAGCTTCTCAAGATTTATCTGACGTAAAGTTAGTGTAAAAGGCTGGTTTGTGGTCAGATGTCGTTTGATTTAGAATGGTTGTACGATATTTTCATTTTAGAAATATGGCACGTTTTTTCCATCATAGTGGCCGTTGCCCTGGCCTGCTATATTTACCTGCAGGCGCGAAGAAACGCGCTGTTTTATCATTATATGCTGCTGCAAGGTATTCTGCTGGCCTGGTTGATATGCAAGGTTTTCAAGACAGTGGCGCCAACGGTGGAATTGAAATGGGCATTTATTGTGGCTCAATACCTGCCGGTTTGTTTCATGGGCAGCGCCCTGTTGATGTTCGGCTATGTCTATGCCAGGGGTAGACCCCTGTCCTGGCGGTTCAGCATTCCCTTGAACATACCTCCGGCTTTATTTTTTCTTGTTGTCGCCACCAACGAAAAACATCACCTGTTTTATTCTTCTTACGACTTTTTGGGGGATACCTTCGGCCCGCTTTTTTATGCCTATACGGCGGTGACTTATCTGTACCTGGCTATAGGCATAGGATTTTGTGCCACCAGGTTCCATCGGCAGCCGGGCAAGAAAAGCATGCAGGCCAGGCTGCTGACAATGGGTATTATCATACCTTTAGCGGTTAATGCCCTTTATATCGCCGGGCTAATTGAACCGCGGTTTGATTTAACGCCGGTGAGCTGTAATGCTTCGCTGGCTCTTTTCGCTTACGCCATATATAAATACCGGTTTCTGGACATCGTCCCCCTGGGCATCGCCTTGTCCTTCAACAATCTGCAGGAAGGGGTCATGGTTTTTGATAAAAACGGGCAAATTCTTGACTGCAACAA
Organism: Peptococcaceae bacterium; assembly: GCA_024655825.1. Taxonomy (NCBI): domain Bacteria; kingdom Bacillati; phylum Bacillota; class Clostridia; order Eubacteriales; family Peptococcaceae; species Peptococcaceae bacterium. Next base: position 7,196 of record JANLFJ010000023.1, read on the forward strand.
GGCTTTTTGCCATATGTTCGACCTTGCTGAAAACGATATGGAACATGGGACTGTTGATGGGCTGGACAGGTCGATAGCCGCGGTCTGCCGCGAGGAGCGGATCATCAGGAACCTGATGGACGCAATGCCCAAATCGCAGGGGCTGGCAGTCAGCCGCGATCTTATTGTAACCGGCGCAAAATACAAGTACCTGACCGTGCAAGTAAAGCCGCTGAAAACATCCGGCAAAGGGCAAGAGCGAGGCACCGGTATTTGCATTTGTTATGACAACAGCGAGTACCGGGAACTGATCAAACAGTTGGAAAAGAAAAACAGTGAACTGGGATCGCTAAACAGCAGGCTCCGGGAACACGCAGAAAACCTGAGACAACTGGCGATTATCGGGGAGAGAAACAGGATGGCGCGCGAAATTCACGATGTTCTGGGACACTCGCTGGTCCTTGTGTTAAAAATCCTGGAAAGCAGTTATTTACTCGCGGATACCGACTGCGTCCGGGCCCGGGTCAAAGCTCGGCAGGCCCTGGACTGTGCAAGGCAGGGATTGGATGAACTCCGTAACGCAAAGTCCGGTGGAAAAAACAGCGCATCCCTTAAAACCATTGAAGCGCTGGAGGGCGATTTGGACCGCCTGGTGGGCAAATACAGGCAGGCCGGCATGAAAGTGGACTTGATGATAGTTAGTGGACACCGCCGGGGGTTGCCGTCCGATTTGTACCACACCATTTACAGGATATGCCAGGAAGCACTGACAAATTCATTAAGGCACGGTAGAGCAGAACAAGCCACAGTTTACCTTAGGTTCAACGCCAGGGAAACGCAGTTGTATATTCTCGATAATGGCAGGGGCTGTCCGGAAATTAAACGGGGGAACGGATTGAACGGCATGGAGCAAAGGCTAAAGGACCTCGGTGGAACACTGACTTGCGGATCTCAGGAAAGAGCCGGTTTTATTATCCGCGCCCGCATTCCGTACTGAAAGCGCTGGGCACATCAGGGATCAAACGGAACGGGGTTTTGGCCGAAAGTCATCCGCAAGTATGGCTGCCAGTCACTGCAAAACTATGACTTTTACACCTTGTCAGGGATGGGCCTGTAACAATAGAATTGAGAATATGAAACAGATGTTTACTACGAGGGGTGTTAAGGCAGTGAGAAAACATATGGCAAATATTCTGGCAGTGTTGACCCTGTCGGCAGTTTTGGCCTTAGCAGCAGGATGCGCGAAGGGGAAAAGCGCCGAGCCGCAAAAACAAGGGCCAGGGGATTTGAACATCAAATACACCACTGACACCAAACAAAGCGTCAAACTGCCGGAAGGTTACCCTGCCGACCATTTCCCCGTTTACAAGGACGCGTTTATTATGGCGGTGCAAAGCAATGAAAACTCTTTTGTGGTGACCTGCTTCAGTAAGGACTCGTTGCAGAAAGTAAGCGCTTTCTATAAGGATTTGTTTAAAAATTCTCAGGTGATCTCCCTTACGGAAAAAGATGACGAGTATACCATTCTGGGAGTAAAAGACGGTTATACGTTTACTGTCTGCGCAATCAAAAACACCGACCAGGACAAGGAGTTAAAGGATTATCCGACTTCACTGCTCATTAACCTGGTTCCGGCTCCCGGCGGCATGCCTGAAAGCCTGAAGGGCATGACCGGTAATACGGCTGTTCCCAAGAAATGACAGAGAGCGGCGGCGAAGGGCAGGTCAAATAGACAAGGGGAATGGGTTGCTGATTTGCTTATGAAGCGTTGGTTTAATACGGGACAGTATCCCTGGATGGAGAAGGCCGGTAAACATTGGGGCTGGTTGTTGCTGGCCTTTTTTAGCCTGGATGCCGGCTGGCTCTTTGGCAGCCTGGCGCTTTGGGCGCTTGCCGAGCCTGTCCCCATAGGGTTGCAGGCCGTTTTTACCGTTGTTTCTTTATCGTTGGGGTTGGTTGCAGCCGCATTGTACTTCAAAAAAACATTCAGCCCCGAGCGACCAGTGCTGTCGGTCATACCGCCGCTGTTGAGCGGGGCTTTGGCCGTTTCGGCCGTTGTTGCCGTTATCCCTCCGGCAATGAAGGGCTGGTTATACTTCCTGGCCCGGGTGCCCGGTGACAGGCCCTTTCACAGTTTCGCTGCCGGTCTGTCGCTGGGGGCGATGCTGTTTCTGATTTCAACGGTCGCTGTGTTTGCTTGCTTTGCTGCCATAACCTTCATGGCGTATGGGATCCCGGCCCGCCGGACAGGGCGGGCGGCAGCCGCGCTGGCAGCCGTGTGCCTGAAAAGTTTTCGGTATTTTCTGCTGCTGGTCCTGGGATGTATCCTGGCCGGCGGTTTATTGTTTGGTTTGCTGAGACTGCTGGAATCATGCCTGGCCAATGTTCTGCCCTACGGTTTCTTTTCCAGGTATCTTACAGGCATGTTGTTGGCCGGCGGCAAGACTGCATTTGCCATTTTCTTGATTTGTTGCACTCATATCTTATTAGCCCGGGGCCAGGATGCATTCAGGGAAAGACTGGGAAAGCCGGGGCCGGGCTCGTTATGGTTCCCCCTGGCAGCAGGGGTATTAACGATTGCCTTTATTTCCGCCGGTATCGTGCCGCACCTGGATGCAGCCAACCGGTTTACGGATAGCATCCAGGCCAGGATAACCAGGGCCGATAACCTGAGAAACCTGGGACAGGGATGGGCGGCTTCGGCGGAATATATCAAAGCCAAGGCTGACCTGCTGGCATTTCAAGCCTACCTCACGGGGCTAAAAGAAATAACGACGCAAGGCGACCTCAAAGCGGCGCCCGTTCTTTTTGACCGGGCGGAGGAGATTTATCCCAACTCGCCGTATGTACCGTATTTCAAAGGTATGCTGCTCAGGTTAACCCGCCCGCCAGGCGAGCTCAACTTCGACCTTATCAAGCTGTTTGAAGACGCCGCCGGAAATCCAGCCGTTATCCCAGAAGCCAGGCTGTGGACCATTAGCGGTCTGCAGGCTGCCGGGGAAACGGCCAGGGTCGCCGAAGTGCTTAACCTGGCAATTGCCAGGGGAGTGTTTGTCGATCGGTTTGCCGGTTTATGGCGTGCGGGGGAAAAGAGGCTTGCTTCCTATCTGCAAGAGGTAAGGAGACTGGACGCCCTGCTGGAAGAACGGCAGCTTTATGTCATCTTACACAAGACGGAGCATGAGAAAGAAAGCTCTATCCTGTCGGAGCTGCTGGAGTACGCTGAACGAAACCCTGACCCCGAAACCTGTTATCAGGTGGCGCTGATCGCGGAACGCATACCCGATCCGGTATATATGTATGAATACACAAAAAAATATCTAGCCGGCAAGGCCAGAGATGAGGGCGGCCGGGAAGACGGTCGACAGGAGATTCAAGCAGCGCTGTTCGCTTCGTATATGTATGTCAAATCCGGACATGCCGCAGAAGCGGAACAACTGATGGAATCTATGTACCGGAAATATCCCGACCATGGCGATATTGCCTGCGATTATGTTTTCACGCTCCTGGAAAACAGGAAGCCGGCACGAGCCGCGGAGGTCGTTGGCGAATTCATGGGCGCCGCCGGGGAACAGGCCGATCCACGTCTTCTCTACCTGCTGGCCGTGGCTTGCCTGGAAAACCGGGATTACCAGGCTGCCCTGGAGGCTGTCTCCAGTCTCTGCCAGCATATTAATGCCCTGGGTCTGGATCAGGCGGCCGTTGGTGCGGCAGATGAATTCCTGTACCGCATTTTGCTGGAGTACCAGTATCTGTGCGGCCGGGAGCCCGAACAGATGAAAGCTTTTCTATCCGAACTGGAAAAAGAGAAAGCCCCGGCACTCCTTTATCATTACGTGATGGGCCTGGAAGCCAGGCAAAGGGAAAACTACGGCGAATCCAACCAGCACTTTGAACAACTTTTACAATTGAATCCAGCCCTGGCCTATCCATATTATCTGCTGGGCGTCAATTACAACGAAATGGCCGGTTATCTCAAGAACGATTGTTACCCCATGGCCGAGAAGTCTCTGTTGCAGTTTCTTGAACGCCGTCCGCAGTCGATCGAGGGATACTTTTGCCTAGGCAGCGTGTACAAACACATGGGCGATTTGACCAGGGCTACCCGGGCCTTCCGCAAGGTGGCGGAGTATAACCCTTACCGGGATAACCCCTTGTATGAACCTTACGGATTGCACAACCATGCGCTTACCGAGCTATGGAAAAACAGAGAGGGAGAGCAGCAATAATATGTTGGTGACAGGTTTGCTGGTAACAGGTGGAGCATTGCTGGAGATGGCCATATCGGGGTTTAAGGCCTGGGTCGCGGGGGTTCTGGCGGCAGGGGCTGCCATGGCGTTGCTGAGCAGCCATCCGGTCAGAAGCAGGCTCTGTCGTACGGCCGCCGGCCTGTGCAATAGCACCCGGATGATGGCCATATCGGCGATGCTTGTTGGTATAGTCCTGGCTGCACCAGCGGTTTTCGGCCCCGGCGAAACAGAAAGGTTGGACCGGGAAGTGAAAAAGAGCGCTTCTTTACTGGCCGCCGGCGACCTGGACGGTGCCGAGCGGTTGCTGGACACCCTGGCAGACAAATACCCGGAGGTTCCCCAAATCTGGTTGAACCTTTCCACCGTGTATCTGAAAAAAGGGAAACCGGAAAAGGCGGCAGCGCTGCTCGAGGCTCGCAAACAGTACAGGCTGTTCAACGCCGACGAACTGTTCAACTACGCCATGTCGTACTACCAGCGAAAGCAGTACCAGGAAGCGCTGATTAATCTGAAAAAGGCCTTGCAGCAGGACCCGGACATGGTGGATGCTTTCCTGTATGCAGCCGAGTGCGCCCGCCGGCTGGGGGATTATAAGGCGGCCCGGCATTTTGCGCGGCAGTTCGTGGAAATGAAACCTCAAATACCCCTGGGGCATTTACAGCTGGCCAGGGTGCAACTGATGGTTATGAACTACCGGGGAGCGCTTGTTGCCCTGGAAACAGCCCTGGCGTTGAAGCCGGATGAACAGTTGAAACAGGAGATAATAGGGTTGAAGGAAGAGGCGAATTATTATTTGCGGCAGGCCGGGGGAACCCAGTGAACAACGGATGGAGCAAAGTCGCGATAGGGATGCGATATTCTGGTCAGGCAAGGGGAAGGTAGAGACGAAATGCCGGAAAGTTTATCAAGGCCCAGAAAAAGTTCAAGAGTTATTGGTGCCGTCTTGATACTGGCTTTGACGGCGGTGTTTTGTTTTGGCCCTGAAACATCCCTGGGCGGGGTTGTTTCCGATGTGTTCGGGCTGGATGGTCTAACCGGCAAAGTGGCCGACGATGTATTTGACGGGGGATGCAAGCTTGTTGGCGGTACCACCTACAACCTGGGCAAAAATATTTACGACACGCTTACCGGTGCCATCAATCTTCTTGCGGGCGACCACACCACTGCAGGCAAAGTGGCGGGGTGGACGGAAGTCGCGTTGAACGCGGCGTCGGCCGGGGTGATCATTTACACGCTGGCTACGGGAACGGCGACCATTCCGGTCATAGCGACAATAACGATTACCGTTACCCTCGCCAAGGCCGCAGTTGAGAGCCTTAAGAACATTGACAAGATTTTTTCCTGGCTAAAGAAATACCTGGGAGATGCAGCCAGAGGGCTGCTCGATGTCTACAAGCCGAACATCTACATTTACTGCGAACAGGATCTGGAGGTCCGCCTGCAGCTTGAGCCGTACAGCTATATCACCGCCTCGATTCCGGAGTATGAGCCGGAGGCGGGATGGAAGGCCGAGGTGCGTGGAGGGTCGATCAACGGGCAAAACGACTACCTGTTTTATGAGGCGAGGGTGCCTGGAATAGGATTCCAGAGAGAAAAAGGGCTGAGAATAAACGGGCGCAGCCTGAGGCATGATTTGTACCGCCTGATGGAATCATACGGCTTCAACGCCAGGGAAACTGCCGATTTTGTCGAATACTGGGAGCAAAAGCTCTCCCCTGCGGGCAATTACATCTTTTATCCCCAGGGCACGGACATAATTGAAAACATCATGCCTTTGACCGTGACGCCTAAGCCGGCCAGCGTCTACAGGCTGTGGTTCCTGATTGAAAAGGACCGCGGCCAACCCTGCGAAACCGTATTCCCCATCGAAAAAGTGACCCGCAGCCGTTTTGCGGTAGTGGAGTGGGGCGGGGTTATGGGCGAAGAAGAATGAGGAATACTGGGATTTTATACAGGGGGAAATGAGAAAAAATGCAGCTATTGTCTCTCCGGTTGCTCTTTAAGCTTTAGCGGCGGTGCAATTTGGGGCAAGGCTTCCATTTCCCGGAACAGGAATATGGCGGTTAGCGTTACGGAGAGGGCGTCAGCGATAGGCGCCGTGCGCCAGACGCCGTTGATCCCCCAGAAACGGGGCAGGACCAACAGCAGCGGGATGAAGAACAGCACCTGCCGGGACAGACTGAGGATTGCCGATTGCACCGGTTTGCCCACTGCCTGAAAATAGTTGGAAGACAGCACCTGGAACCCGAGCACCGGCATCAGGGCAAAATAGACCAGCATGGCATCAACAGTCGTTTTGATGAGTTCGGTATCACCTTTGGTGAACAGTCCGACGAGTTGTGCCGGCCAGAGATGAATAGCCACATAACCGGCCAGGGCTATGCAGGTGCCGGCAAATATGGCTGTTTTCAGGGTTTTCTTAACCCGGTCATACTGCCGGGCGCCATAATTGAAACCGATGATGGGCTGCGCCCCCTGGCTCAAGCCGATGATGGGCATGAACATAATGGTATTGATGCTCATCATGATGCCCACTGCCGAAAGCGCCATGTTGCCGCCGTAGGAAATCAGCGTCTTGTTGAACAAGGTCTGCTGGATACTGGTTGCTATTTGCAGCGCAAAGGGAGCAAAACCGATAGCCATTATTTTGCCTAATACGGCCAACCGTGGTTTCAGGTTGGCTGTTTTAATTTTCACCGTGCTCCGGCCGGACACAAAATACCAGATCACCCAGAGCGCGGAGCAAAACTGGCCTGAGACCGTGGCCAGCGCGGACCCTTTGATCCCCAGCCCCAACTTGAAGATGAACGTGTAATTCAAGACGAAATTGATTGCGGCACCGATTAATTGGGTCAGCATAGCGACGCGGGGGTTGCCTTCAGCCCGGATGAAGTTGTTCATCCCCATGCTGACGGAACCGAATGCCGACCCGAGCACGATGATGTGGGTGAAATCCCGGGCGTACGGCAAAACCTCACGGTCGGCGCCGAAAAACACCAGGATGGGGTCGGAAAACAGCAGGTATATCACCGTTATCAGCAGCGGCAGGATAACCAGCATGGCCGCGCCGTTGCCGGCCACCCTTTCCGCTTCTTCGGGCTTGCGTTCTCCCAAGTGGATGGAAATCAACGCCGTTGCTCCCACCCCGATCAGTATGGAAACTCCCATCATGATGATCATAATGGGAAAGGCCACCGTTGTGGCGGCAATCGCGATGGAACCAACGCCCCGTCCCACGAATATACGGTCCACAATGTTGTAAAGCGAGTTGATTAGCATTCCGACAATGGCCGGCAGGGAAAAATTCCACAGCAGCCTCCCGATGCTTTGTTCGCCCATCTCCATGCTGTGTTTCATCTGTTTCATCCGCCTTTACATTTTATTGAGGAAGGTTACTGCATAACGCAGGCTTTGCATAAACTGTTCCAACTCCTGCGGGTCGATACCTTGAAAAAAATCGTTCAGCTTGCCGGCGTAAAAATCCATGGCCCGGTTCATTTCCTCCCTGCCGGCATCACTCAAGGCAATTAAAAATCTTCGGCGGTCGGCAGGATCACTTTCACGGACGACAAATCCCCGCTCTTCCAATTGATCGATCAGCGTGGTCAGGCTGCCTTTTTCGATATCCAGCCTTTTGCCTATTTCCGTGGCTGTCAGTCGTTCGTTGCGGTAGAGGAGGTTGATGATCTTGGCGTGGTTTTTTTTCATCCAGGGCGGGGATTTATATTCTTTGCGAAAACGGCACAAAAATTTCTGGTGGAACATACCCACCAGGGAGTACAACAGATCGTGGAGTTCTTTGGCTTTCATGTCATCCACGTGTCTCACCCGCCAAATAGTCAGAATACTTAATGTTAGAATTCTAACATATATTATACCCGGATGCTGTTTTTGTCAATACCGGCAAGGGATATTTATGCAAGGAATGGGTTTGAAAATCAGGGCTGATAAAATATAATTGATGGGAAGGGGCTATCAGGCAATCTCGGTCAACCGGCCGATTATCCGGAGGTGAAGCAATATAATGCAATACATTCCATTGGGCGGAGCGGATGAAATAGGTGCTTCAGCCCACTTGCTAATAACTGGCGGCAGCGCGTACCTTGTGGATTGCGGCCAGGGACAAGCCGGTCCGGAACGTTCCTTGCCTGATTTGGCGCTGATGCAAGACCTGCTGGAAGGCAAAAAGCTGGTAGCCATTTTCTTGACCCATTCCCACTTTGACCATATCGGCGCCCTACCGCTGGTATGCCAGGCTTATCCGGGAACGCCCGTTTATGCTACACCCGCCACGTGCGATTTGACCCGCGTCCTTTTGTTTGACAGCCTCAAAGTGATGGATATGCGTGAGGGAGAAGTCCCTCTTTTCGACGAGGAGCTGGTCAAACAGGCCTTGAACAGCCTGCGGCCGGTGCCATTGGGAAGTTTTGTGCTGTTGCCGGATGGGACCAAGGCCCATTTTTTTCGGGCAGGGCACATCCTGGGCGCTGCAATGATCGGTATGGAAACCGCGGAGGGCAGAGTGATTTTTACGGGAGATTTTTCCCTGTCGGGGACCAGAACGATAATGCCGGCAAAACTGCCCGACTTTTCGCCCCATCTGGTTATTGCCGAGTCAACCTATGGCGACCGCCATCATGCTGATCGCAAGCGCGAAGAAAACAATTTGGTTGCCAAAATTTTTCAAGTGATCCAGGACGGCGGTCATGTCCTGGTTCCTGCCTTTGCTCAAGGCCGGGCCCAGGAAGTATTATACCTGCTTCGGTTGGCGCGTTTAAGACAAAAGGACAATGAAAAATTTCCCGTATGGGTTGACGGGCTGATCAGAAGCATAAATACAGTATATTTGAATCACGCAAACCAGTTGTCGAAATTCCTGCAAAAAAGAATTCTCAGCGGTCAGCATCCTTTTTACAGCGACTCGGTGAGGGCAATCGGCAGCCCGGCAAAAAATGAACGGGAGGCAGCCCTGGCAGGGAAACCCGCTTGTTTTATCAGCAGTTCAGGAATGCTGACCGGGGGTGCCAGCGCTTATTACGCGGAAAAATTATTGAGCAGCGAAAAAAATGCCATCCTGTTGACCGGCTATCAGGACGAGGAAAGCCCGGGCAGAAAAATGCTGGAGTTAGCAGACAAGCCGGCCAGCGAAAAGAGGATCCTGTTAAACGGTAAGGAAATACCTGTCGCGTGCAAAGTCGAAAAGTATAATTTATCCGCTCATGCCGATCAGCAGGAAATATTCGGATTTTTGACAGCAATAAAGCCGAAGAGAACCATCTTGACCCATGGCCAGGCGCAGGCCAGGGAGGCCCTGGCGAAAGCACTGCGAAATCGCCTGGCGGTTTACCTGCCCAAGAACGGAGAAGTGGTGGAATTCACGTTTGGCCTGCACATGGGGAAGCAGAAAACCGCCAAGGCAACTGCTGCAGGCGATCTGGCTGCCTTTTGGAAGGAAGCCTTGCTTTCCAAGGGGATAAAAGAGTATCATTTGGATGAAATAGCCGCGGAGATTGGTTGCGATGCCGGCACTCTTCGGACAAGGCTTGAACAGAGCGGATTGTTCAAGGAAATCTATCAGAATGTTTGGGTGCCCTTGTCTGAGGAGGAAATTGCTTTGCGGAACAAAAGGAAAGAACTCATGAATAGATTCAGCGATTTGACAGGCAAGCTGATTGCGGTCACTTATCGGAACAGTCCATGTCTGTCCTACTGCGTCTCCAAGGACGATTACGGGATCAATGTTGACCTGCCTGGTCAGACCGCTTATGTCTATATAAACGCGGAAGACATTATCGGTGAATGTGGGGACTTGCTGTCTAGTCGACCGCACGAAGACAGCGGCAACTGGCTGGAATTGTTGTTTGGCCCGGAGAATGCATCTATCCAGGAATTGCGGGTTAAGGCCCTTGATTCCTGGAAACGGATGACGGGTTTAGAAAAGCCGCGCTTTTCATGCTGGGAGCAGAATAAGACCAGAGAAATATTCATTGAGGCTTTGAAAAGCTACGATTTGAATAAACTGGGGATGAACCCTGAGACTGGCGAGGCGGTGCTTTATTTTAACTTTCCGCAAGCCTTGCCGGGGAGAATAAACGAGGTGTTGCTCGGTTTGCTGAAACAAACCGGTTGGACCTGGCGGATTAACCAGGAAACCAACCTGGAAGCGCTGAAAATGAAAATGGCAGAATTGCTGCCGGAGGGGGTTTCGCTTCTCAGAGAACCGTCAATTCACCGTGAACAAAGGAAAGTAAAAATTAAGATTATACTGGCGGGCACCCTGGATCAGTGCCGGCGGCAACAAATGATGCTGGATTTCAATAAGATGACGGGATGGGATCTTGAGGTGCAAACGGAAACACAAGCTGCCACTAGAGAGGTTCCCAACATAACCGAGGGTAAAATGGAGATCAATGCAGCGTTCAACCACATCAAAAACAGGCTTAAAATTGAAGGGGCAGAAATATACAAAACCTCCCTGGTGGAGGGCTCCATACGGGTGCAGTTTATCACACCCCAGGCGGCCGAGCCGTATAAGCAGGTGCTGAGAGAGCTGGAAGAGGAAACCGGATATGCGATCGGCGTTCATCCGGAACCCAATACATCCGCGCTGTTTCAAAAGGTGAGAGGCATTGTGCCATTCAAGAAAAATCCCAGTTTGTTCAAAGACAGGCGGGAAATCAAAATAACAGTCGATGGGCCGTTAGATGAGGAGACTAAGCAAAAGCTGGAGCGCTTTTTTGCCGAAACCGGGTACAAGGTTTCCGATTCAACTGTTTAAGAAGGGGCAAGTGAATAAAGGCTATTTTGCGAACTGCAAAGTAACGGTGAGCGCGGACAGCTATCGGTTAGATATGACGGGGCGTTGATTTGCCAGTGACAGAACCCATCTGGCTTTGTTGTCAGCAAAGCGCCCCAACACAGGGCGCCGCTGCTCATTGTATTGATAAACTGGGGATATGAAACGGCCGGCTAAACCAGGAGGCCGGTTCACCAGATCTCGTGTTTGAAAGCCGTTTCTCTCAACTCGGCGCGAAAATCGGGATGAGCGACCGCGATCAGGTTTTCCACCCGTTCCCTGATGGTCCGTGCTTTCAAGCAGGCGATCCCGTACTCCGTGACGACATAATCCACGTTGTTTCGCTGCAGGGTTACTGCCGCCCCGGGCGACAGCCAGGGCTGGATCGTGGAAATGGTCCCGCCTTTGGCAGTAGAATACACAGCGATGATTGACCTCCCGTTTTTGGCATGGATCGCGCCCACGGCGGTATCGGTCTGCCCGCCTGTCCCGCTGTAGTGTTGCGTTCCGATGGATTCCGAGCATACCTGGCCGGTCAGGTCAACCTGGAGTGCGGTGTTGATAGAGACCATGTTGTCGTTTTGGGCAATCACATAAGGGTCATTGACATAAGGTCCACGCATAAGAATTACCGAGGGATTCTCGTCGAGAAAATCATACAGTTTCTGGGAACCAAGGGCGAAAGTGCCCACGATCTTGCCGCGATGCAGGGTCTTTTTTCTTCCTGTAATTACCCCGGCTTCAGCCAGGTCCGCCATGCTGGTGGTGATCATTTCGGTATGGACCCCGAGGTCGTGTTTATCCATAAAGGGCTGGGCCACCGCATTCGGGATCGCCCCGATCCCCAGCTGGATCGTGTCGCCGTCGTTGACCAGGCTTGCCACATAAGCCCCGATGGTCCTCTCAACCTCGGTCACTTCGGACGGAGGAAGCTCGGGTATCGGTCTATCCACTTCAATAACATAATCAATGTCCCTGATATGTATTTCCGTATCTCCGCCGACGTTGGGCAGCCGTGGGTTTATCTCCATGATGACCAGGTCGGCTTTTTCAATGAATTCCTTTTCATACAAGACGCTGAGCGATACTTTCACATAACCGTGCCTGTCCATGGGCGTGGCGGTGCCGATAAATACCCTGGGGCAACTGACCTGCAGCTTGCGGGTCATCGCGTTGTGCAGGTGGCCGGGCTGATAGCTTACCGTCCCCAGGGAGTGAGCCGACCTGATCCCTCCACTGTAAAACCAGGATTTGGTGTGAAAATGGTTTTTGAGTTCGGGATTGGTGAAGAACTCGTACTTGCCCATTCCCAGGGAAAACCAAACCGTCACGTCCTCTACCCGGTCTTTAATGGTATGCAGCCGGCTCAAGACAGCCATCGGCTCCAGGCCGCAGAACCCCGCCACGATTTCATCCCCGGACCGGATAAGCCCCAGGGCTTGCTCCACAGTGATCTTTTTACTGTTGTACATTTGTTGAAACCTGTTCAGCATCGGTCGATCCTCCTTGGAAAAGCATGGTTCAAGGACGCAGGACCCAACGCTTTGTCCTGCGCCCTTGACAGCGATTGTTGTTGATTATTTCAGCGGCAGGCCTATAATCTCCCGGGCTTCATTGGGTGTAGCCGGTTCCAGATCGAGTTCCTTCATGATCCGGACCATTTTTTCCACCATTTCGCCGTTGCTTTTAGCCAGCACGCCTTTACCCAGGTAAAGGTTGTCTTCCATACCGACCCTGACATGACCGCCCAGCAGCAAAGCCATCGTCGCGCAAGGGTATTCCGCCCGGCCGGCGCCGATAACTGACCAGTTGTATTTGCCGGCGCCGAACAACCTGTCCGCAGTTAGATGCAGGTTCATGATGTCGTAGGGGGTTGAACCGATCCCGCCCAGAATGCCTGACACAAACTGCAGGTAGAGGGGAGGCTTGACAATTCCCTTGCTCAGCAGATAGGCGATGTTGTATAAATGTCCCGTGTCGTAGACTTCCAACTCCGGCTTGGTCCCATTTTCATCCATTATTTTGCAGATGGTTTCCATGGCGCCGAACGTGTTTTCAAAAATGAAATTCCTGGTCATATCCAGCATTTTGGGTTCCCAGTCGAATTTGAAGGAGGGGATTTTTTCTTTGACGGGGAACAGGCCCCAGTTGATGGACCCAGCGTTCATGGAAGCCAGCTCCGGCTTCAAGGCCGGGATCACGGCGGCCCGCTGTTCGACGGTCATCCCGGCGCCGCCGCCGGTTGTGATGCAGATTATCACGTCCTTGTTCTTGGCCCGGATCTTTTCGACAATCTCCCGGTACAGGTTAAGGTCAGGAGAAGGCGCTCCGTTTTCAGGATGACGGGCGTGAATGTGCACCGAAGCCGCGCCCGCATTGGCGGCGTCAATGGCGTTTTGCGCGATCTCGTCAGGTGTAATTGGCAGATACGGCGACATGCTGGGGACATGAATTGAGCCGGTGATCGCGCAGTTTATGATCCTTTTGTGGTCTGCAACAGCCATAATGATGCTCCTTTTTAATTTAATCGTTTTTTGTTTCCAGGATTGCGATGTCTGCTCTGCGTTTGCTTTGCTTTTACTCTTCCGGTATTTCAGGGATTTCGAACATTTCCAGGTTGCTGAAGGAATAGGTGTATTTCCCGTTTTCGATGCCCTTGACGATTTCCACGACCTTGTCGTTTACCGGGGTAGGGATGCTGAGCCTGGCACCCCATTTCGACACCTCGCCGTTGATGGCATCGATTTCCGTTTTGCGGCCTTTCTCCAGGTCCTGCAGCATGCTGGCTTTCAGCAGGCGGTGCGGGCCGAATATGGCGTGATACAGGGGAAACCTTGCCACCATTTCTTTTTTGGTCCTGAAGCCCAGCGCCGTGAGGTCGTGGCCTTGCAGGGGCTCCATGGAAATGCCTCTTGCCCTGGCGATTAGCAGCGCTTCATTCCCGATATGCGCCGCACAGGTCAGGGCCTTCTCGTTGTCAAGAACTTCACCGAATGTGCAGCCCAGCACCGCCGACATGCCACTCAAGGTGGCGTTTACCAGCAGCTTGGTCCAGCGGATTCCGATCAGGTTGGGGACAATAACTGTTTGGCCAATAGGGTCGAGCAGCTCTTTTACTTTAAGCGTCCTTTCCCTGATGGAGCCGTCGAGTTCTCCCAGGTCAAAGGTCATTTTGGCAGGGTCCGAAGTCAGCATGGAGACCCCGGGACCGATCCAGGTGGCTCCCCAGCCGACCGTGCCGCCCATAGTGCGCTCCTTGCCGACCACCTCCGCCACGGCGTCTTCAGGCACCCCGTTTTGCAGGGTGCAGACGACGCTGTCGGGGCCCAGGTGCGGCAGAAGCTGTTTTAGAGCCACATCATTGTATGTCTGCTTTACCAGGAACAGGACAATGTCGTAGATGCCTTCCATTTCATCCGGGGTAATGGCTTTAACCGGTACGTTGAGATCCATTTTGCCGGTTATGGTTGCCCCCTTCTGGTTGAGCGCATTAACATGCTCCCTGTTGGCATCGATTAATACAACCTCCCGGTTTTCCTTGCTCACCAGCGCGCCGATGATGGTCCCCAGGGAACCGGCCCCCATGATGGCTACACGCACAACAAACCACTCCTTTCTTTAAATCAAATATCACGTTCATTTTTTACAGGTTCATCCCTCATCCCTTTTTGGCCTTTGGTCAAACGATACCAGCCATTGCCATTATCACGCCGACAATTACGGCAATAATGGGAATTAAAACGCTGGTCACAAAAATGCCCTTGTAGGCTTCCTTATGGGTAAGCCCCATCACCATCAGGATGGTGATAATGCCGCCGCAGTGAGGCAAGGTATCCAGCCCGCCCGAGGCGATGGCGCTGATCCGGTGGAGTATTTCCGGGTTGACGCCCAGTTTCAGGTATTCGGGGCCCATCGTCTTCAGGAAAATGCTGAGCCCGCCGCTGGAAGACCCGGTGATGCCCGCTACAATGTTTGTGGCGAATACGGCTGAAATGAGGGGATCAAATTTGAGCCCGAGGGCAAACTTGACAAAAGACTGGAAAGCCGGAACCTTTTGGACTACAAAGCCAAAACCGACAATAGCCGCGGTGTTGATCAGAGGCATTACCCCCATTGATAAGCCTTCGGTCAGGGTCTGAACCGGGTTTTTAATCTTTGGCATATTCAACAGGTAGCAGACCAGGGTTGCAACAGTCATCGCCACGGCCACGCTGGCCAGAGGGTCCATTTTACCTTTCAGGGCCACAATGATTGCAATGACAAGTATCAGTGGAAGAAAAGCAATTTTCCAATCCGGCAACCCGGACAAATCAGCCGAAGGAAGCGCCGATGCCTTGCCGTTCGGACCGCCGGTGAACGGTTCGCCTTTTTCAGCGGCAATTTTTGCTTCCCGGTTAAGATACAGCAGACAAAGGAAAAACATGAGTAAAGATGCCGTTATGCCGATGACCGGTGCAGCCATAGGCGTTGTTCCAAGGATCTGGGCCGGGATTATGTTCTGGATCTGGGGGGTTCCCGGCAGGGCCGTCATGGTAAACGTACCGGCTCCCGCCACGACCGCAGCGCACAGGATGCGCTTGGGTATTTCGGCCTTCTGGAACAGGACCAGCCCGATGGGGTACACGGTAAAGACAACCACGAAAAGGCTCACCCCACCGTAGGTGAGAATAGCTGTGGCCAGCAGGATGATCAGGATGACCCTTTTTGTTCCCAGCCAGTCGATCAGCTTGTAGGAAATGGCGCTGGCTGAACCGGTGTCGCTCATAACCTTGCCGAAGAGCGAACCCAGAATGAACAGCAGGAAATAGGTGCCGGCGAAATACTTGAAACCGTCGCCGTAGTCTGTGGCAAAACCTTTCCAGATGTTTCCTCCGTTGGTGAGGAGGACGATCAACGAACATACAGTGAGGCCGGGATGATTCCCCACCCCTTGTAGGCCAGGTACATGACCAGGTCCAGAGCGATTAATACGCCAATAACACCCAGCATAAACACACCTCCGAAATTTTTGATTTAACCGTGGTAACTGTGATTGGCAACTGGCATTTAAGCCGATTAAGCTGTCATATTCAACCCTCCTTTCCTGGATGGTAAAGACCAAGGCCGGCAACGACGATGTGATCTAGCGGCAGAGCGGCCATAAAGCCCTAAATCAAATTTTTTTATGTAGCTTCAACAGCTCGATCAGCATATCGTCGCGCCAGGCAGCGATTTCTTCGGGTGTCCGGCCGAACTCCGGCGGCCGGTTGGCCATAGCCCGGTTTACTCCTTCCTGTGCTTTGTCCGGCCAACCCTCGGGCCATTTCTTCCAGTCGGCCATGTCGGCCCACCACATTTCCACCGAAGGACCGACATGAGTCAAAAGCCCTTTGATCCCATGCGCCCCGCCGCCCAGCTGGTAAATCAGGTTGGGTCCCATGATCCCGAAGCGGAGACCCGGCCCGAAACAGGCGGCCTTGTCGACGTCTTCAATGCTGCATACTCCCCTGTTCACCAGGTCCACGGCTTCGCGGTACAAGGCCATCTGCAGGCGGTTGGCGATAAAGCCCGGCGCTTCCTTCCGGAGTATTACCGGCTCTTTGCCCAGCGAGGAAAGGAATTCATACACGGTGTCCACGACCGCATCGCTCGTCCTGTCTCCCTTGCTTATCTCCACCAGCGGAATAAGGTGGGGGGGATTGTAGGGG
The DNA here is from genome assembly GCA_024655825.1 of Peptococcaceae bacterium. Taxonomy (NCBI): domain Bacteria; kingdom Bacillati; phylum Bacillota; class Clostridia; order Eubacteriales; family Peptococcaceae; species Peptococcaceae bacterium. The sequence continues at coordinate 23,908 of JANLFJ010000023.1, forward strand.
TGCACGCCCAGGCACCGTTCCGGGTGTTGGGCATATCTGGCGATTTCGCTGATTAGCAGGCCGGAAGTGCTGCTGGCGAAAATGGCCGTTGGGTGGGCATGCTTTTCAATCTCTACCAGCAAGGCCTGTTTGACCTCATAATTCTCGGGGCCGGATTCCTGGATAAGCTGCACGTCCTTTACGGCTTCCTCCAGGCTTGTGGTGCAGGCCACGGCTTGCATCGCTGCGGCAAAACGCTTTTCGTCCAGCACCTTTTTATTTACGAGGAATTGCAGGTTTTGGCTGATCCTTTGCCGCGCCTGTTCCAGGAATTCCTCCTTGATGTCATAGAGAACCACCGGGTAACCTTTCATCAAAAAATTGGTCGCCCAGCCCGCACCGATCAGACCGGCACCGACACAGGCTATCTTTTTGATATCTGACGCCCTCATACTCATGGTTGGTCTTGCCTCCTCGTCTTGCGATTTCCGTCTTTAAGTTCCACCAGCGTTAGCAGTGCAAAAGGCATGCCAAACGACAAAAACCGCCTGCGGCGGGCGGTCCAGCCAGATGATCCCCTGATTTTTTGCAGAATTGAGAGGATAAGGCGAAAAGGGCCAGGTCTTTCTATCAATTCTGGGAGCCCGGGAGAAAAGGTGATAAAAATAAAACCTTCAAACGCCAGGCGTTTGAAGGTTCTTGCGATTGACTTTATCAGTTGAAACCCTGGAACCTACATAAAACCCTGAAAATAAATTTTCATCCTTCCGATGGGTGCCGCAGGCGGCATGATAGTCTAAAAATATAGAAAACGAGACGCGCATTTTGCCACTAAAGCTGGGCCTGCCAGCTTATCTACAGCAGTTATGTTTCCCGGCGGTGCAATACGCATCAGGCGAAGGATCTTTTTGCTCAACTCTGTGCTTCTAGTCTTGATGTAAAAAGATTTTCCTTCGATTTCTACTTCGGCAAAATTGAAGGAGTTTAACGCTTCCCGGATTTCCACAGGCGAGGCATTTCCCCCTCCGGCTTGCCGGAGCTTGAATTCCAGGGTGCGTTCGAGGAGAAAAGGCAGGAAGCAGATTACAAAGTATCCCTTAATTCGCCTTTCGGTCCAATGGAAAACCGGCCGCACTTCCAGGTTGCTTTTCATGACACGGAAAGATTCCTCAATCCGCCACAGGTTGTGGTAAGTATCCAGGATGTCTTTTGTACTCATCTCTTTCTCGCTGGTCTGGATGCCGTAATAGCCGTCAAATTGTTGATTCCGGTTAATTGCTTCTTCGTCCAGCATCCAGGTCCCAGTACAATCTACTTCTTTTAGGTATTTCTTGCCGCCACGTTTATTTGCTGGCCTAGATCTTGGCCTTGCTTTCAAAAAGTCTTTGGGCTTTCTCGATTAACCTTTTCTGGTCGGCCCGGCCTTTTCCCGCCCGTCGGCTAGAGCGGGTAACGAGAAATTTTTCGGGCAATTTGTTTTTTTCCCTTTAGCGGTGAACTCGTTTATGTACTCGATAAACTTGTAGCGAAGGATTTCTCCTTCTTCGGCTTTTATTTCCCGGTAGCCATTTTCGTCAAATATCATATCGGTAATCTCTTTCTTCATGCTCTTGATGCGGGCGGCAAAGATGTAGCTGTAGCCCCGTTCCACTTTGCGCTTTAAATTAAATTGAGCTTGCTGTTGCGCCCACGTTCGGCGACCACAATTACTCGGCGCAGGCCAAAGCGTTTTTCCGGCTTTTCCAAGGCTACTTCCAGGATCTTGCCGTCAAAGGTATTGCCAGGAAAAAGCTCATAGCCTATGGACCGCCCCTCGCAATCAATAAGTAAACCCAATACTACCTGGACTTCGTTGAATTTGCCGTCTTTAGTGAAGCCAAAATCTACCCTACTCTGAAAACAATAAACCGTAAAAAAGGCAACACAAAACCAAAGCTGCAGAAATTTATTTTTGCAGCCTGTGCGGCAGCGACATCAACAGCTGCTTAGGCTATATTTTCCTTGACGATGACCGTATAACCCAGAGCTTCTATACGTTTGATAGCATTCTTTAGTACAACAGCAGACTTGCGTTCATCGAAATAATTGGCACCTAAATCATAATAAGGTTGCCTGTTTTTCAAAATATGATAGATAATGACCAAAATGCTATGCCCTACCGCGACAGCAGCACGGCGGATGCCTCTCCTGGCGGCGATTCGATGATACTGGGCAGACAGGTATGTTTCTCTACTATGTGATGCTGCCAGGGCACATTGTATCAAGGTGCTTCGCAAATGCTTGTTGCCTTTGGATGTTTTTCCGGATTTGCGTTTTCCCGCACTTTCATTGTTACCCGGAGCCATTCCTGACCACGAAGACAGGTGTGCTTCTGAGGGGAAACGGTTCATATCAGTACCAATTTCAGCCAAAATGTTTTCGGCGGACCGCCTGGCCACACCTGGGATAGTATCAAGAAGCTCCAGGTCTTCCTCAAAAGGGCGCATTCGTTCCTCGATGTCCCTATCAAGGCATTTGATTTCTTCATCAAGGAAATCGATGTGTTTCAGTTGTAAGGCAAGCATCCTTCTCTGGTGCGGGCCAACCAAGCCAACCAGTGCCTGCTCCAGATTTTCCCTCTGGCTTTTCAAGCGGCCCTGGGCCAGTTTTGTCAACAGCTGCGGGTCAGAGATGTTGTTGATGATAGCCTCAATCATGGAGCGGGCGGAAACTTCCATAATATCGCTGGCCACAGAAGAAAGTTTAATGTTGCACCCTTCCAGGACCTTTTGCAGCCTGTTCACCTCGCGGGCGCGTTCCTCGATCAAACTTTTACGGTAGCGCACCAGTTCCCTTAACTCGCGCTGTTCTCTGGAGGGGATGTAACTGCCTGTCAACAATCCGTGTCTGAGAAGGTCTGCGATCCATTCGGCATCTTTTACATCCGTCTTGCGGCCAGGTACTGTCTTGATATGCTGGGCATTAACAACAATAGCGTCAATCCCCGCTAATTCCAGGAGATTAAAAATTGGTTTCCAGTACACTCCAGTACTTTCCATTGCCACGCAAGTGCACCGCTGCTCTTTAATCCACTCCACAAGCTTGAGCAACTCGCCGGTCATCGTGCCAAAAGTTCTGACCACCTTCCCCTCTGGTGTGATGATGCAGGCCGTGATGGTTTTTTTGTGGA
>JANLFJ010000023.1:27063-47842 GCA_024655825.1 Peptococcaceae bacterium
TCGCCGGTCATCGTGCCAAAAGTTCTGACCACCTTCCCCTCTGGTGTGATGATGCAAGCCGTGATAGTTTTTTTGTGAACATCAAGGCCACAGCATCTCTCATGGATAACCTGCATTCGTCATTTCCTTTCTGCGGCATAAAATTGCAGCTGGTGCAGTAATCGTAGAACGATATTCTACCCTGCGTGCTTCCCAAATGGGAGCAACATTCCGTGGTGCACCAGATTACTGAGGTCCGTCTGATTATCGGACTCGAAGTACCAAGGTTTTTCAACCTCATCGCCAGCCGCAGTGTATTATTTCAGCTCGAGTGGGTTTTCATCCTTCCGATGGTGCCGCAGGCGGCATGATGGTCTAAAGGGAATCTGCTTCGACGCTGGCAAAGGGAAAGGTCGTTACGTCGTAAAACACCACATCTACCTGCATGTTGAAAAGGTGGCGGTTTTTCCGGAACATCTCTTCTTCCAGCAATTCTTTATGTTCACAGAGTAAGTCCAGGGAACGGGAAGATGATTCAAGGCCACGTTAGACAAACTGGCATAACGGTTCTGATGGTTGTAGGCGCCTAGTTTGCTCCTGGGTTCAAGGAGGTGCTGGACGGCCATTAGAAAACTGACATCACTTAAGCTGAATTGCACCTTGTGTTTAGTGCTAATCTTTTTTAGCAGTTTGGGTAGCTCAAATTGGTTCCAGATTTTCTGACAGATCACATAACCATAGTTTTTGCTCTGCGCCTCGGAGAAGTTGGTTAAACTAGTCGTCACCTCCCTGGCCTTGGACAATTCTAGCAGGCGCTTGCCAAGCATTTTAAACTGGGGTTGTTTTCAATCTCGTCCAAGCGGCCGAAATTGAAGAGGACCTTGTTTTTGACAACACCGTTTCCCGGTAAGACTGGATTAGTTGGACTTACTGGCGGTCTCTGGATTTAGTTATCTTGTTTAATGGAAACATTTTTTATTAATTTAAGAGATTTTAAGAAGGAAAAACCAAAATAGTGACGAATAAATAAAATGATATTATGACCAGAGGACATGATGACAAAAAGAATCATATAATATAATAACGCACTAAAATCGTAGCTAGGTAGACAAGAAGAAATGGATGCCCAGAAAAGAGGTGGAAAACGGCACAAAAGAGGTACAACAAAACTAGACTATCATGAAGGATTTAGAAACCATATTCCAGCCTTGAGTTAATTAAGTATACCAATGGTAACTTGACCGAAAAAATTAGGAGTATATTGTTGTTTTGGGTTTAAACAAAAAATGTTTTAAGCAAGTTAAGCATATCAAGGAACTTTATTTACCGAAAAGCATTCAAGCCATTAGAGAAAAAAGGAAGTGACAACAATGAAGCGGCAAGTTAAACTGTTGCAGGGCAATGAAGCCTGTGCTATGGCAGCTGTAGCTGCAGGGGTGAGGTTTTTTGCTGGCTATCCTATTACGCCGGCTACTGAAATTGCGGAAATAATGGCCCAAGAGTTGCCGAAGGTTGGCGGGACTTTTATTCAAATGGAGGATGAGATTGCTAGTATGGCGGCAGTTATTGGCGCCTCTATCGGGGGAGTCAAAAGTCTCACAGCCACAAGCGGCCCTGGATTTACCCTAAAACAGGAGAATTTGGGTTATGCAGCGATGGTTCAGATTCCTTGTGTCATTGTAAATGTGCAGAGGGGAGGACCTAGTACAGGTATGCCGACATTGCCAGCCCAAATGGATGTAATGCAGGCCAGGTGGGGTACTCATGGAGATCACCCTATAATTGTACTTTGTCCTTCGACTGTATACGAATTCTATATGCTTACTATCAAAGCTGTAAATTTTTCGGAAATGTTGAGGACGCCAGTAATTATTCTCTCCGACGCAGTTGTAGGACATTTGCGGGAGAAAGTCGTTTTACCTGATATTTCGGAAATTGAGATAATAGAGCGCAAGAAAGTAACTATACCACCAGAAGAGTTCTTACCCTTTAAACCGGATCCCGATGATGTGCCGCCCTTTGTTTCATACGGTAAAGGCTATAGATATCACATGACCAGCAACAACTATGATGAAGGGGGATATCCTGCAACTAATAATCATCAAATTGCAGATAAACTGCTTCGCCGTTTGCACAATAAGATTGAAAAACGTCGTACGAAAATTGTCATGACTGAAGAGATCATGATGGATGATGCGGAAGTGGCTATTTTTGCTTTTGGTTGCACGGCCCGTTCGGCACAAAGCGCTGTGGAAATAGTCCGGGCTCAGGGGTGGAAAGTGGGCCTTATAAAAGCTTTGACTCTCTGGCCTTTTCCTCGCGAAGTTGTGGAGAAGTACGGGGATAAAGTGCGGGCTGTAATTGTACCTGAAATGAATATGGGCCAGTTAGTGGGCGAAGTAGAGCGCGCTTTAAAAAATAAAAAGGCTGAAGTGCGTCCCCTTAACAGATTTGACGGCAAAATGATTACACCCGAGCAGATCGTCAGTGCCATAAAAGAGGTGAAGTAAAAATGGCAGTTCATGTTCAGGATTATTTAAGAATGAATAAAATGCCCCATATATGGTGCCCGGGATGCGGCACGGGAATAGCCCTCGGAGCAGTGGTTAGGGCTATTCATAATGTTGGCTATAGCCGGGATGAGGTAATAGTGATTACAGGGATCGGCTGTTCGGCCAGGACCAATGCCATTATTGATTTTAATACCTTTCAGACCACACACGGCAGGGCCTTGAGCTTTGCTACCGGTTTTAAGCTTGTAAGGCCGGAGATGAAGGTTGTAGTCATAACCGGCGACGGTGATGGGGCAGGTATTGGCGGTAATCATCTGATCCATACTTGCAGACGTAATATTGATATTACTACCATTTTAATCAACAACAGCATCTACGGTATGACAGGGGGGCAATACTCACCTCTTACTCCCCAGGGAAGCTATGCTACCACTGCCCCTTACGGTACAATTGAACCTAGTTTTGATGTTTGCAAATTGGCCGAAGGGGCCGGGGCCACTTATGTGGGCAGAGCAACGGCTTATCATGTTACTCTTCTAGAGCGGCTTATAACCAGAGCGCTAAAACATGAAGGGTTTTCTTTGGTGGAAGCTATTACCCAGTGTCCCATTGGTTATGGCCGCCGCAATAAAATGAAATCTCCCACCGAGATGCTAAAGTGGCAAAAAGAGCATGCGGTGGACGTAAAAGCTTCAACAAGTATGAGCCCTGAGCAATTGGCCGGAAAATTTTTAATTGGTGAGTTTGTAAACAAAACTGCTCCTGAGTACACAAAGCTCTATAAAAAAATAATCGAAGATGTTCAGAGAAAGGGGGCAAAATGATGGATAGACATGAAATTGTATTAAGTGGGTATGGAGGACAGGGAATAGTTTTAGGGGGTATAATACTTGCCGAAGCTGCTGCCATTTATGACGATATAAACGCTACCCATAACCAGTCTTATGGGCCTGAGGCCAGGGGTGGTGCAAGTAAATCTGAAGTAATTATCAGCAAGAAACCTATTCATTATCCAGAGATTGAATGTCCCGATATACTGGTGGCTTTAACTCAGGAAGCAGCTAATAAATATGCTGTTACGATGAAAGACCAGGGAATTTTAATAATAGATTCCAAGATAAAGATAAATGACCAAATCAAGGACAAAGTCAAAGTGTACAGTCTGCCAATTGCAGATATGGCAGTGAAAGTGGCCGGCAGCGAAATCGTTACCAATATGATCGCTTTGGGAGCACTGGCAGCAATAACCAAGGTGGTTAGCCGTGAAGCTCTGGAAAATGCCATGTTCTCCCGAATTCCCCAAGGGACTGAAGAGGTAAATATGGAGGCCTTGGCTCAAGGCTTTGCCTTAATTAAATAGTATAACATAGTGTAACAGAAAAATTTGAAGTGAGGGGATCATGATGACAATTAAAACCAGGGAAGAATACATTGAATCTTTGCGCAGAATGAATCCCGTTGTCTACATGTTTGGTGAAAGGGTTACAAATGTTGTGGATAATCCCCGCCTGCGAGCCGGCATTGAGGCGACCGCGGCCACCTACGAAGCGGCAAATATGGCGGAATATCACCAATTAATGATCACAAAAAGTCTGTTGACCGGCGAGGCAGTTAACAGGTTCACATTACCTCCTGCTTCCATAGAAGATCTAGTGGCCAGAGTAAAAATCAACCGTATGCTGGGAGGACGAGTGGGCACTTGTTTCCAACGCTGTACCGGCCTCGACTGTATAAGCGCCCTGTCCATCGTTACATACAACATAGATCAGAAGTATGGAACTCAGTATTACACTCGGTTCCTGGAGTTCTTAAAGTATGTGCAGAAGAATGATCTCACTTGCAATGCGGGAGTAACGGATGTTAAAGGGGATCGCTCCTTGGCCCCCCACGAACAATCGGATAAGGACATGTACCTGCGAGTGGTGGAGCGCCGTAAGGAGGGCATCATAGTACGTGGTGCCAAGGCTCACCAAACCGGTTCTTTATCGTCTCATGAAATAATCGTACTCCCTACGCGAGCTCTAAAAAAAGAAGACAAGGACTATGCAGTTGCTTTTGCCATTCCTACCGATACACCCGGCCTAATCCACGTAGTAGGAAGGTCTACGCTGGACATGCGCGAGCTTCAGGGTTGCGATATTGGCAATACAAAATACTCGAAGTACTGTCCTACAGTTATTTTCAACGATGTATTCGTGCCGTGGGAGCGGGTGTTTATGTGTGGTGAGACTGAATTTGCGGGTGACTTGGTCATGCGATTTTCTGCCTTTCACCGGCAGAGTCACGGAGGCTGCAAAGCCGGAAAGATTGATTGCATGATAGGCGCGGCTTTAACCATGATGGATTATAACGGTACCTCTAATTTAAGCCACTTAAGGCAGAAAATCATTGACATGATTCACCGCGCTGAAACTCTATATGGATGCAGCATTGCGGCCTCCTACGAGGGAAAACGGCAACCATCCGGCACATATTTCATCGATCCTGTCTTGGCCAATGCTTCAAAATTACATGAGGGCAAGGAAATGGCAGAAGTTGGACGACTACTGGTGGATATTGCGGGCGGCTTTGTTTGCGATTTGCCATCAGATAGGGATTTTGCCAACCCCGAAATAGGACCGCTGCTGATGAAGTACATGCAAGGTGCATCTGGGGTACCGGTTAAGGACCGGATCCGAATGCTCAGGCTAGTGGAAAAGCTGGCGCTAGAAAGTGCCGACACCGTTTCAGACATTCATGGAGGCGGCTCTGCAGAGGCGCACCGTATCACTATTATGCGGGAAACCGATTTGGAGAGCAAGAAGAAGTTGAGTAAAAGATTGGCTGGAATCGAAGATTAGATCAACTAAAAAAATACATGAGAAGGAAGTGTTTTATGATTATGAAAAGAGTGGTTATTGCTAGTGCGGTACGGACTGCCGGCGGTAGTTTTGGTGGTAGTTTCAGGGATTTGTCAGCAGTTGATTTAGGGGCTGTGGTTATTAAAGAAGCAGTGAATAGGGCCGGTATTTCTCCCCGGGATGTAGGTCAAGTGATTTTTGGAAACGGCTGGCAGGCAGGTGTTGGACCCAACCCGGCACGAATATGTACTATAAAAGGAGGATTGCCTGAGAACTGCCCAGCCTTTACAGTTAATATCCGGTGCGCTTCAAGCTTAAGGGCAATTCAATTGGGGGTTTTAAGCATTGCCGCCGGTGAAGAAGAGATAGTGCTGGCAGGTGGCACCGAGTCCACCACACAGGTTCCATACATCTTGCCCGAAGCTAGGTGGGGACAAAGGATGGGTGATGCAAAAATATACGACGTCCTCCATAAAGATGGGTTTATGTGCCAATTGGCTGGTATGCTTATGGGCAATACGGCAGAACTGCTGGCAGAAAAATACGGAATATCGCGCAAGGAGCAGGACACCTTTGCACTTGAGAGTCATAATAAGGCTGTGGAGGCTATGGAAAAAGGGCTCTTCAAAGAAGAGATTGTCCCTATCGAAATTAAAGACAAAAAAGGAGTCAGGATAATTGACACCGATGAGATTCCCAGAAAAGATGCTTCTTTGGAAAAGCTGGGCAAACTTCCGCCGGTTTTTCTGAAAGAAGGTAGTGTAACGGCAGGAAATAGTTGTGCCTTATGTGACGCCGCCTCAGCTGTAGTCCTCATGTCGGAGGAAAAAGCAAGAGAATTGGGAATAAAACCCATGGCGCTGATACGTTCTTATTCATATGTAGCACTTGACCCCAAGTACATGGGACTGGGCCCGACCCTGGCCATACCCAAGGCCCTGGAAAAGGCCGGCATGAAACTGCAAGATATTGATTTGATCGAATTAAACGAAGCCTTTGCTGCCCAGGTTATCGCCTGCGATAGAGAACTTAAGATGGATAAAGAAAGACTCAATGTGCACGGCGGGGCCATAGCCTTGGGTCATCCTGTTGGAGCTACAGGGGCCAAAATACTGACCACCCTTCTCTATGCCCTTAAAAACCGTGATAAGCACCTCGGTATCGTAAGCCTATGTATTGGCGGTGGTCAGGGTGTTGCACTGGTAGTCGAAAGATTGAACTAAAAAGCAAGAGGAGGGCGTAAAAATGGAAAAGATTTTCATAATAGGGGCTGGGACCATGGGCAGAGGAATAGCTCAGGTTGTCTCCCAGGCAAAATGTCTGGTCTATATTTCGGATATCAATATTGATGTAGTCAAAGAGAGCTTGGAAATAGTGCAAAGAGGGCTGGCTACTCAAGTAGAAAAAGGGAAAATGACGAAAGAAGAAATGGAAAACATCATGGATCGGATTAAACCGGTGGAAGGTATGGAAAAAGTGCATGAAGCCGATTTTATCATCGAGGCGGCTCCGGAAGATGTGAGCTTAAAACAAAAGATTTTCAAAGAACTGGATAAAAAGACAAATCCTCAGGTCATACTGGCTACCAACACCACTTCCTGCTCCATCACTGAAATAGCCTCAGCTACCAGAATCCCCGAACGCGTTGTAGGAATGCATTTTTTCAACCCGCCTATCCACATGAAACTTGTGGAGATCATGCCTGGAATACTCACAGCTGATGTAACGGTGGATAGAACTAGGAACATGGCTCTCAAGATGGGCAAAGAGCCAGTGGTCACTAAAAAGGAGGGTCCGGCGGGAGTTGCCAGCCGTATTCTCGCCGGTCTTCTCAATGAAGCTGTTTGGGTTCTTCAGGAAGGCATTGCTACAGTGGAGGACATTGATAAAGCTATGGTATTGGGCTGTAACCACAGGATGGGACCTTTGGCTTTGATTGACCTCATTGGCGTAGATGTTCACCTAGCCAAGACCCAGATGCTGTATAACAAGACCGGCGATAGCAGATACAGGCCGTGTTATCTCCTGGAACAGATGGTTCAGGCCGGCCTCCTAGGGAGAAAAGTGGGCCGGGGGTTTTATGACTATGCAAAAGACCCTGTTGAGCCGGTGGAGTTCTTCAAAAAATAATTGCTGAATGCTGTGGGGAAGGAGAAAGGATGTATAAACACCTTATACTTGAAAAAGAAGAAAATATCGGCCTGTTAATATTGAACCGCCCTGAAATGAACACGTTATGTAACGAGATGGTTGAAGAACTTGATAAGATCTTGATGAACCTTGAACAAGATGGCGAGGTAAGGGTTTTAATTATTACAGGAGCAGGGAATAAGGCTTTTATGGCAGGTGCGGATATCCGCGAACTTGATAAAAGAGATTTTATCCTGGGACGCCAGCAGACAAAACGCCGTCAGGAAGTTTTCAATAAAATCTCCAATTTACACGTGCCCACAATTGCTGCAGTTAACGGTTTTGCCCTGGGAGCTGGGCTGGAACTTGCCCTAGCCTGCAGCATCCGTGTGGCCTCGGAGAAAGCCAAGTTTGGCGTTCCTGAGGTCAATTTAGGGATAATCCCAGGGGACGGGGCTACCCAGCGGTTACCCAGGGTAATTGGGCAGGGTAGGGCTATGCACATGATTATAACAGGGGAAATGATTACTGCCGAGGAAGCTCTGCAGTACGGTCTTGTTACAAAAGTGTTCTCCTCGGAAGGCCTGCTGGACGGCGCAAAGGAAATAGCGAAAACTATCATGAAAAAAGGCCCTTTGGCTGTTATGTACGCCAAAGAAGCCGTCAACAGGGCTCTTGACACATCTCTTTTCGTAGGTCTCACCTTAGAGTCTTATCTTCATGCTCTGGCCTGTGCAAGTGAAGATAAAAAAGAAGGTGTCCAAGCTTTCCTTAATAAAAGAAGTCCCGAGTTTAAAGGGAAATGAACCGGGGAAATTTAATGCATTGCTATATAAAAAACAGAATGTACAGTCCACGGATGAAGCATCTGGCTTCCTTGTATGATAATCCTATTACATCAATAAGCTATAACCGTGTTGCATTGAAGGTCTTGAGCACGAGATTAGTATAAATATTGCATCAGAAATATCTTTCGCAGTATTTATAAAACTAATACACTAGATATAAATAAAACTGCGAATTCACCCCCCTTGGTTACTATTGTTAAGAAGTCATTGCTAAAAAGTGTATTGCCAATAATCTAGACTTTAAAATGTATACAATAATCTAAAGGAGCAATAAGTTTATGGATAATAAGGTGTTACTGATTCAGCCTATTCATCATGATGCCATTGCTAAGCTCATGGAAGAAGCCGAGGTTGTTATAGCGGAAAGTACCGAAGAGAGCGCGGTTAAGAAGGCGATTAAAGACGTAAAAGGAGTTATTGTGAGAGTGACTCCTTTAACCAGGGCTATTATTGAATCTGGAGAAAAGCTCAGAGTTATTGGTCGGCACGGAGTTGGGTTGGATAATATTGATTTAAAGGCTGCTACTGAATATAGAATTCCGGTTGTGTATGCTCCGGGGTCCAATACTAACGCTGTGGCAGAACATACTGTGACTCTGATGTTGGCTCTGGCAAAGAAGTTATTTAAGGCTCATATGGCTCTGACCCAAAGAGGCGATTATCAATGCCGTTTGAGTATAAAGACTAGTGAAATAAAAGATAAAGTTATCGGAATAGTAGGCTTTGGTCAGATCGGGCGACGTGTGGCTGCCATTTGCCAGTATGGTTTTGGAGCTAAATTAATTGCTTACGATCCTTACCTGTCGCCTGAGATACTGCAAAGCAGCAGACTTGAAGTTAAAGTTGTTGATAAATTAGATGATTTACTGCGGGAAGCTGATTATGTTTCCCTCCATGCTCCGGCAACGCCTGATAATTTTAAGCTTATTGGTGCCAGAGAATTGTCTCTAATGAAGCAATCAGCTTTTCTCATTAACACAGCACGTGGTGAACTGATTGATGAAGAAGCTTTGTATCAGGCCTTAACTCAAGGAATAATAAGTGGAGCGGGTTTAGATGTTTTTGACCCTGAACCGCCTGAACAAAAGAACCCCCTGTTTAGTCTCTCCAATGTTGTAGTAACGCCCCATATGGCAGCTCATAGCGAGGAAGGTTTAAGGATGATGGCTATGATGGTGGCAGAGCAGGTGCTTCAAGTTCTGCGTGGAGAGCGGCCCCCTTGTCTGGCTAATCCTCAGATTTGGGAGAACCGTAGGTTTGGACAATCATAAAAGAGTTTGAGAGGTGAAACAACATGAAAAAGTGGAAGCACAAGTTAATAGACAGGTTGAATGGGTGCGGCAAGAAGTGTTGTTTGGTAAAATTTGTGGCAAGGTGTGGATTATTTTGACTAATGATTCCGTTTACCAAGGAATGGACAAAATTACTTTTGCTTTCTTCATTGAAATCGCTATCCGAACAAATATTCTTGCTTCGAATCACAGCAAACGTTTAATACCTTGAAAAATACATTATGAGTGGAAGATCGGAAAATATTTTTTAGTAAATTGAAAGATTTAAAGAAGGAAAAACAAAATAAGTGGCGAATATATAAAGTGATATGATGACCAGAGGACATGATAATAGAGGGGATAATAATGATTAAATATATTATTGATATACGAAAAGACTGGTGCAAGGCATGCGGTATCTGTGTCGATTTTTGTCCAAATGGTGTCCTAGGTTTTGACCCTGATGGGAAAGCTGCTGTTTTAGACATTGAAAGATGTACAGGCTGCATGATGTGCGAGTACAGGTGTCCAGATTATGCAATTAAAATCTCTCATTATGGGAAAATTTGATGTGCAGGGTCGTAATCAGAGATGGCGGGACTGGCCGAGGCATTTTTACAAATGCCGGGACTACGGTTGCGCATAAATTTTCAATATTCCTAAGGCTGTCCTGAGAATAGAATTTTCATTATTCTACTGGTCTACTGATGCTGCATTAGCGGTTAGGGTGTATAATCAGTCAAATTTAATTATTAAATAGGCATTATAGCCTAGGTTATTACCAAACTTTATGGAGATATTCTAATGGCAACTTATGGAAAAGTGAGCCATCCTTTGTTAACCGGGATATTGTTATTGTAAAAATATTTATTGCATCATGATATAATAAAAGATATTGTTACAATATCATTCGGTTAGCAGAGGAGGAAGTCATATGACACAGATTAAAAAAACGAAGCTTTATGAAGAAGTAATGCAGAGAATTGTAGAAATGATTAAAACAAATCAGATGCAGGTAGGTGATAAGCTCCAATCAGAAAAAGAACTCGCTGATTATTTTGGAGTAAGTCGAATGGCTATAAGGGAAGCGTTGAGTGCGCTGCAGGCTGCAGGTTTGCTTGATGTGAAACATGGTTCGGGCATCTTTATTCGCAATGTAAATGAACAACTGACAAATCCTATTACATTAAGGTTATTAAGTAGCAAAGATAATTTGCTTAATATTTTGGAGTTACGGAAAGGATTGGAAACAGAGGGCGCTTTTTTGGCGGCACTGCGAGCAGATGATGCTGATTTCATTAAACTTGAAGATTACTTGGAAAAAATGAGATGCGAAATAGAAAAAGGAGGCAGTGCTGCCCAAGAGGACTTCAAATTTCACTGCGCCCTGATGAAGGCAACCCATAATCCGGTCTACGGTACAGTGTTTGATACGATCGCCACGGCCTTTTATGAAGGATTGTTGTCAAGCCACGAGTATTTTAAGGTAAACCAAGGCCCCCGGTTGGTAGTCTTAGATGAACATTGTTTAATATATGATTGCATTAAAAGTAGGGAGCCGGAAAGAGCAAGGGAAGCCATGAGGACTCATTTGGAAAATGTGGAAGCCAAGATGCGAAAGATTAATCTTTCGTGATGAAAGAACAATGGTTTTGCTGTATGAAATGGATACAAGAAATGGATACAAGAAACATTATCAGTCCTAACGACAAGACCTAGTTGGTGGATGCTATGAACCGTCACATCACTTTGAATGACCTCCAATGGCTGTAGCTACTGAGCGAGGCTTTGGCAGATTCAAAAACAAAAGGTTGTTGTAAGGAACGTGGAATTAAAAATGAAACCTGCTCATCAAAGGGAAGCTTAGTAAATTGCGCAGTGAACCCAAATCGCAGACTTGGGTTAAAAATACTTCAGCGCTGGCGTACCGGCGGTGGAACTAATATAAGTGTTGTAAAAGTGGGTATGTACTAAAAAACCCAGAGTCCTCGGACCTGTAATTACAGGTATCGGGAGTTTTCGAAAGAACTGATGGATTGATAACAGGGGAGGTTATAGCTTGTATCCGGAGAATCTAAGGTATTTCCAAGAACACACCTGGCTTCGGGTGGAAGGTAAGATAGGCATAGTAGGAATAACTTACTATGCTCAGCAAGCATTGGCAAATGTGGTTTATATTGATTTACCTCGAATTGGTACTGAAGTGAAAGCAGGTATGGTATTTGGCAGTATTGAATCTGTAAAAGTTGTTTCAGACCTTTATGCTCCGGTAAGCGGTAAAATCGTGGAGGTTAACGAGAAATTATTTGATACGCCGGAGCTTGTAAATGCTGATCCCTATGATGCAGGATGGATGATCAAAATAGAAATATTCAATTTTGAGGAAGTGAGTTCGTTATTATCTTGTGTTGAGTATCAGAACATTGTGGAATCTGGTGGTAGTAATAGATGATATGTTGAACTGAGAGGTTTGAAAACATGAGTTTACCTAAACTATACAATATTCGACAAGTATTTTCGCAAGAAGCTATTTCTGATGTTACAGAAGAACTAAATAAAAGTTTGAATAAGGTTCATTTTGAAAATTTGTTTACTCCCGGCAACAGAGTGGCTATAGCCGTCGGGAGCAGAGGAATCGCCAATATTAGCAAGATTATTAATGCCCTGGTAAAGCGGTTAAAAGAAATTGGCACAAATCCTTTTATTGTCCCAGCGATGGGGAGTCACGGGGGAGCTACTGCGTCTGGCCAGGTGGAAGTTTTAAAAAGCTTAGGTATAACAGAAGAATATGTAGGGGCTCCCATTATTTCCGATATGGATGTGGTGGAACTTGGTAAAACTACCAATGGCGCTACAGTATATATGGATAAGCAAGCCTGGTCTGCCGATGCTATCGTAGTGGTTAATAGAATTAAACCTCATACAAGATTTAGGGCTAATAATGAAAGCGGATTAATTAAAATGGTGGCCGTAGGCTTGGGCAAACATAAAGGTTGTAGCCAGATGCATGCTTATGGTCTCTTCCCCACAATTTTAGAGGCAGCCCGTTTGGCGTTAAGTAAAGCCCCCATAAGGTTAGGAATTGGTATTGTCGAAAATGCATATGAGCAAACAGCGAAAATCGTGGCTGTCCTCAGGGATGAATTTGAGTTTGTTGATGCCGAACTGCTTAAGCTGGCTAAAAGTCTGATGCCCTCCCTGCCCGTGAATGAGATTGATCTTCTTGTGGTAAAGGAAATGGGTAAAAATATCAGTGGTACAGGGATGGATGTCAATGTTATAGGCAGGGTAACGCAGCCGGTTCTAAATGAGTTTGATACTCCAAGGATTAAGCGTATAGTAGCTTTGGACTTGACTGAAGCCTCCCATGGGAATGCTTTAGGAATGGGTTTGGCGGATGTGATTACCAAGCGTTTCACCAATAAAATTGATTTTGCCGCAACTTATGCGAATGTGTTGGCGGCAGGGGTACTTGACAGAGGTAAAATGCCCGTTGTCTGTGAGAATGATAAAGAGGCCATAGCAGCAGCATTGAACTCTATCGAGAGATTGGAACCGGAAAAAGCTCGTCTCATTTTTATTAGAAACACTTTAGAATTAAATTTCCTGAAAGTGTCACAAAGTATTTTGGAAGAGGTGCGAAATCTTACGTCGATAGAAGTGGTTGGCAAAGGTTTTGACATGGAGTTTAATTCTCAAGGTAATATTCAAGAAGAATGGTGGTGAGACGGGTCGGATTGATAAATTTATGTAAAGAAAGGGGGGAACAAAATGAGAGCCTTTTGCATTAAGGAGCAAGATGTTGAGCCTATCAAGTTGCCGGGGCGTAATTGGAAAATGTTAATAAACGAGACGGTAGGTTGTAAAAACATAACTTTCGGTCTCGCTGAATTTCCGGCCGGTTCAAATCCGGGCAGTCATAAACATGATGTCCAGGAGGAGATAATCTTCATACTTGAAGGGAAGGGGCGAATGACCTTTGGGCAATTTGAGCAAGAGGAAATAAAGCTGGCACCAGGTGTGGCGGTTTATATTCCGCCGGGTATAGAACATGCTGTGATCAATGACGGTGATAAGACTATCCGTCTGATAACACTTTTTTCACCGCAGGTCATCCCAGGTTCTTATGATAAAAAATAGATTAAAACTAGTAAAATATACACAAAATGGAGGTATAACATTGATGTATGGCAAGCAAATTGCAGGTTTTTTCAAATCGGACTACTGGGGCGAAGTGGAGAAACACCTGAATAACCCAGATACCCATCATGTCCATATTTATGTCGATACCAGCATTGATCCCCAAGATCTGGAAAGAGCTGTATTAGCCTATTTGGATGCTAAAGGGTGGGAAAGCCGCCGCAAGATTGACCACATGGCACCTAGGTTAGGGACTGGTGCTTTACATGGCATTCACCCTAATGGTAAGCCCCATTTCGATATCATGTATAATTATAACGAAAATGCCATTCTGGAGCCTATGGATCCTATGAAGGGAGAAATGGGGAGAAACTTGTTGGCATGGGGCACGGAATATATGAACAATTATCTAAAAAATTATAAGTTCCGCCCAGTGGACGATAATGTCAAGACAGCTCTAGAGGATTACTTCAATTCTGAACACTGGAATAAGGGATTGGAGAAAGTATTACCGAAAGAAAACGTACACGTACATATTAATACGGAAACAAGTATAGAGCCTGAAATTATTAAACAGTATGCTTTGAAATCATTAGAAAAAAATGGATGGGAAATTGACGAAGCCGTCCAATGTGTATTTTGTGCCAAGGGAGCATATTACCAAGGTAAAATAGTATTCCTTTCAATGAAACCGGAAAGAGTTTTTGATATTTCCTGGAAATATAATCCTAAAGTTTATATTGCCCCCACAGAAGACTGGATTGTGTGGAAAGATCAGCAGGGTTATGATGTATGGACAATACAAATGTTAGAAGACAGTGTTTTAAAAGGCCGTACTTGGAAAAAACTCAAAGATGAAGATATTGATTATATTAGAAAAAATGTTTAAAAAAGGGGATCGAAGCTTTTCTTCGATCCTCATAAAAGAAACATGCAGGCTAACAAATCAAATTGTTATCCTAACTTTTTAATTATAACACATATAAATGATTATTCCAAAAACAGTTTTATATTTACTTAATATAACAACATAATCTAAAGCTGAAGAGTCATAAAGTTCCATTTAACCTTGTTAGCCAAGAATTGTGGTGTGAAATTTATGCGATAATACGTTTTAGTACAATTTTTCCAACAACATATCAAGCGTTTCTTCTGGCATTTGCCTTTCACAAGCTAGCTCTGCACATTATCGCCGGGTTACGCTCCAGACTATTGTCCGCGGGAAACGCTTTTAGTTGCCGCTCTGAACGGAACTATTAGCAAAAATACATTTCCATCTTGGAGAATTGAGAGAATATTGGCAAACAGACGCTGAGGTGCAATATAAACCATACGATCATAGGGAGGATGGGATTAAAGGGAGGAAAAATTGAGAAATTATAAACCTGTTTGTTGCCTGTTGTAAATCCAAGATTGCATTGCTTTAGTCTGGAGCGTTTTCGGTTATTGTTGGCGAAACAGGAGAATAGCATAGCTTAACTTTCGTAGTATGAAACAAGCAAACATCTAACAAATAATGTAAATAATATCAATAAACGGCTCGATGTTCCAGAATTCATATAATATTTCATTGAAGCAATTTATAAACATCATGTGCCGCATTCCAAAAACCTTTGCTTATGGGGAGGAGGGATAACAGTCCTGGACTTGTCTAGGGCCATCATTCCAAAGACGGAATAATGGCTAGTCTGGAAATAGATTAAGAATGTCAGCGAAGTAGGTTGACTTATATTGAGTATAACAATTAAGAATAATTCCTCGAGCAACGCTCACAACTCCAACCCAGTTGGCTTCATGGTCAGGGAAGCGCCTGAGCTGGGAGAACAATGATATACAATTAATTCTCAGCATTTGCAAAACTTTACATCAGCAGGCATGGCCCGGTTTTAGCAGGCGTACCGTCTCCAGATAAGAAAAAAGCCAAAAAGGGAGGGGGAGATTAAACATATAAAAAACCCCTGGTAAAACGCAACTGTATCAACAATATAGGCGGGATTTAAAGTAGCGATATTTTTCAGAATCTGAACTACCAAATCTTTGCAATACCGGGTCGCTTTATGAGTCAACCATTCGCTCAGCTATAACTTCTTCTGGACTTGAATTTGCATGGGCATCGTTTTAAGCGACTTTCCCGACTGTTTCTTTGTTTCCTCTAACAATAGCAGGGTAAGAAATCATAGAAAGTGCCAGCATCGGGTATTAACACGGTATAAAAGCCCACAAAAAAGGCCGAAACCGTATCATTACGCAGCATCTTAACCGCTTATTATTATAAAACACATTATTAAAGAACAATCAATACCATCGAACGCAATAAAACTAGCAAATCGGATTCAACGGTGTGGCCCAAGGAAGAATAGAGGGAAAGTGAAAACATCATACGGGGTCCAGGTTAATGGGTTGGTTAGTAGACAAGAAAAAATTGAAGCCTGTCCGGGACGAAATAGCGAAGATTAGGGAGATAACCCATGAAGAAGAAAATCATAGAAGTCAAAGTGTGGACGACAGTAGAAATGCATAAAACAATATTTCTGATAAGCAGTAGTGGCACCAATTACCATCCGCTACCATTTTATTGGCAGCTAGCTTATACTAAGTGGCATATATACCAATTATAGGTAGCGATGCTAAATTAAAATTGTTTGATACTGCAACTAATAATTAAAACATAAAATCTCAATATATTCAATACATTCAAATCCCACCATGTATTGAGTATAAAGAAAGGGCCTGCTGGAGGATAGATTACCAATAACTTGGAGTTACCAAAATATTATGTGGGAGGTCATCTTGAATGAGTAATGTTCTTCAATTAAATTTAGCATTTGCTCTGGGGATTATAACTATTATTTACCTGGTACTTGGAAAGCCCAAAATTCATGCTCTTGTCGGACTAATTATCGCATCGGTATTAATGGGACTAGCGTCAGGTCTTGGTTTTGAGAAAACAATTACTGCTATTGGTGATGGAGTAGCTGCTACGGCAAAGTGGATACTTCTTCCCGTGAGTTTTGGTGTTATGCTTGGTAAATTGCTGGAAGTTACCGGCGCAGCGCAGAAAATGGCCGAAGCATTTATACGTTTTACTGGTGAGAAAAGAGCACCTTGGGCGTTGGCTTTTACCGGTTGGATTGTATCATTTCCGGTATTTACCGACACTGGTTATATCATCCTTAACCCATTGGCCAAAGCTCTTTCCCAGAAAACTAAAATAAATATGCTTTATATGGGCTTGGCCCTGTGTTTAGGGCTTTGGCCTGCGTGTCTGATGGCGCCTCCTACGCCACAACCTGTTGCTGTGGCTGCTACCCTGGGAATCGATATAGGTGTTATGACCATAGCCGGTGGCTTAATGAGCTTTGTGCTAATATGCATCGGGATGCTTTATGTAAAATGGATTAGCAGTAAAATCAGTTTCTTGCCTTCTGATAGAGGTCTAATAATTGATGAACGTTACAAGGAAGTAGCTGCCGGTGCAGATATATCCACAATTGCCACTGAGGAGAAAGCCTATCGCAAACCTGGGGCCGTGGCTGCTTTTATGTGTATAGTAATCCCTGTTATACTTCTTATGACTTCAACTTTTGCCAAGGTTGTCTTCCCCAAAGGGCATTTAGCCATACAGGTCTTTGGGTTCATCGGAGAACCTTACATAGCTATTTTAATTGGCGTTCTAATGAGCATGTACTGGCTCGCATCGTCTATGAGTTCGGAAACGAGGCTCAAATGGATGGAGGAAGCCCTCTCCAGCGCAGGAATGGTGGTTTGTATTACGGCTGCGGGTGGGGCCTTGGGTAGTGTAGTACGGGCTGCTGGCATTGCCAATACTTGGGGCAAATTAATGGTTGAATGGGGTATACCTGCTTGGGTTTTAGGCTTCGTAATTGCTACGTTAATTAAAGCTGCCCAGGGTTCTGCTATGACCACTGGTATTACTACTTCGGCCATTGTAGCCCCCCTGATTCCTAGCTTGGGTATCCATCCCTTAATGATGGCTCTAGCCATTGGTTGCGGTTCATTATTCTGTTCCTATTTTAATGATAGCCTCTGGTGGGTTTTTGTCAGGTTAACTGGTCTTGATATGAAAGAGGGTTTAAAAGCCTGGACAGGACTATCTGTTTTCTTATGGGCCGCGAGCATTCCTTTATTAATTATTCTTAGCTTCTTTATAAAATAAATTAATAAAGGCAGGGAAGAACAATTCGGTTAAGCAGGCGCAACAGGTACTGCCTGTTGCGCCTGCTTTAATCAGCAATACTGGGAAAGGGGGATTTACCATGTACGACTTAGTGAAACAAGTTGCGGGAGAAGAGAATTTTTCTCAGGATGAATTTGAACTGTGGTGTTACTCCAGGGACTCAGGCTCAATTCTACCCCGCAAACCGGAAGCAGTAGTAATGGTTCGTTCGGTTGAGGTTTTAACAAGAATTATGGAGCTAGCTTATCGGTATAACAAGCGAGTTATAGCAAGAGGCGCCGCCAGTAGCATGTGTGGTGCCGCCATGCCGCTGGAAAAAGAAACGCTTATTATGGACATGACTACCTTGCAGGGAATAGAAATGGACGAATACAGCATGATAGTTTCAGCGGGTGCCGGAGTAACTTGGACCCAGTTGAATAAGTATTTGCAAGAAAAGGGATTAGAATTGGGACTGGAGGGACCATGGTCGGCTCCTTCGGCAACCATTGGAGGAACTCTAGCAGTTCATGCCATCTGCATGGGTTCGGCAAAATACGGTAGTCTTGGGACACAGGTAACTGGTCTTGAGGTAGTGTTACCTGATGGTACCTTGCTTCGAACTGGTTCTGGTGCCCATCCAGCCAATACTATGGTTATGAGGGATTGTAACGGAGCGGATTTGACTGGTCTTTTTCTAGGCTCCCATGGCACCTTGGGGATAATTACCAAAGCTGCCATGAAGGTTTATCCCCTCACAAAGGCGTATGCTTACGGTGCCTTTTCCTTTGCATCTCTGGACCAAGCTATCAGTGCTATGTCCGATTTAGCCGTGGAGGAATTGGTTTACGATTCTAGATTATTTGTTTACCCCGTTCCTTATGAAATCGGCGGTAACGCAGGCGTTGTTTATATGATCAAAAGCAGGAACCCGGAATGGCTTCAGGATATGATGGGAAAGGCCAGGGATTTGTGCCTGCAGTCAGGAGGAAAGGAGATAAAAGGCTTTGGAGAGGAGTATTATAAGGGGAGAAATCATGCCAGGGTAAAGGCTTTCGGTAAGGCTGGACCCGGTTGGTTGGAAGTGGCTGGATTCGTACCTATTCTAAAGTATTCCCAGGTTGTTCAGCCTATTTTAGACTATTTCCGTAGAAATGCAGAGTTGCTGCAGGAATATAACATCAAATGGAGCCTTGGCGGTCTCCTGGAGACACGCTGTATCAACGTGCCAGTTGCCCTGTTTTGCAATGAGAGGAATAAAGATTCCTGGGAAAAGATGCTTAAAATTTTAATGGAACTGGCGGATGTGATGTTTGCAGAAGGAATTAGTCCCTACTGGATAGGTGATTTAAGCCGGTTTATAATGTGGCGTTTGGGTCCAACCTATGATTTATATAAAAGTATTAAGAGCAAGCTGGATCCGAAAAACATCTTAAATCCGGGAATACTGTAAGGGGGATAATGATGCTGCGAAACGTTAGTCATGAAATTTATAAATGTCTAAGATGCGGTTGGTGTAGAGAAAAAGTAATGGAAAATACACAGCGAGTTTGCCCTGCCCGTGAGGTTCTTGGCTTTGAGAGTTCCTTTGCCAGGGGCAGAATGTTGCTTGCCCGGGGTATTCTAGAAGGAGAAATCGAGTATAATGATAAACTTATAGAAAGAATGTATACCTGTCTTGGTTGTGGCGCTTGCAAAACTCACTGCCCGCTGGAAGTTGATACTATTGAGGTTTTCCGAACTATGCGGGAAGATGCCGTACAAAAGGGCATACCTTTACCTAAAGCTTTAGTTGGTATTAATAAGGCGATAGAAGAACATAAGAATCCATTTGCTAAGCCTCAGGAATTCCGGGAAAAGATGGCGCGGGAACTTGCCCTTCCAAAAGAGGGAGAAATCTTTTATTTTGCCGGATGCTATGATACCTTGCGGTTTACTGAAAATTTTACCAATACGATAAGCATTCTAAGAAAAATAGGGATTAATCCCTCTTATTTAGGAGAGAATGAATGGTGTTGTGGCGTTCCACAATTCTGGAATGGTTCCACAGACCTGGCCCACAAATTAGCCCAGCATAATGTAGTTAAATTAAAAAAAGCCGGGGCCAAACAGGTGATTATGTCCTGCGCCGGTTGTTATAGCGTGTTTGGGCATTTCTATAAACAGATTTTGGGCGATTTGCCTTTTGAAGTCCTGCATATTAGCCAGTTTCTTGCCAACAAATTCAACATGGGTATGTTAAAGCTTACTAACCTGGAAGACAAATATGAGGGAAATGTGACATATCACGATCCCTGTCATTTGGGCAGGCATATGGGAGTTTATGAAGAACCCAGGCTACTAATCAAAAAAATGTTTCCCCATATATACAGGGAAATGCCAAGAAATAGAGAAAATTCGTGGTGTTGTGGTGGAGGTGCGGTTGTATTTCCTTACCTTACACAATACTCTCTTCGCATAGCAGAACAGAGAATTGATGAAGCGGTAAAGATTGGAGCAAAAACGCTTGTTACTACTTGTCCCTCCTGTATGAATGTGTTAAAAATACCGGCGAGAAAAAAGAAAATTGAAGTTAAAAATCTTCTCGAACTTCTGGCGGATGCAATAGAGAATAGTATAGGAAGCTAGTTGCCAGCAATCTGAATAGAGCAGAACTCACCTAGAATTGAATTGCTCTAGACAAGAAGCAACTGGATGCTCGGAAAGGAAGAAATCAAACGCATCAAAAGGTTTAGCATATCTAACATATTCAAAACTTTAAGCAATAAATAATCATAGTATAGTTTTTATTGGCAGAATCCACCAAAAACTTTTCAGGAATAGATTTATTGTTGCGGCTGAACTAAAGTGGCGTAAAGCTGACGGAATTGCCTGACCGAGA
>JANLFJ010000024.1 GCA_024655825.1 Peptococcaceae bacterium
TAATCTGCATTTTTTATTTCCTTTCTGCGGCATAAAATTGCAGCTGGTGCAGTAATCGTAGAACGATATTCTACCCTGCGTGCTTCCCAAATGGGAGCAACATTCCGTGGTGCACCAGATTACTGAGGTCCGTCTATAAGTCGGACTCGAAGTACCAAGGTTTTTCGACCTCATCGCCAGCCGCAGTGTATATTTTCTACTCGAGGGGGTTTTCATCCTTCCGATGGTGCCGCAGGCGGCATGATGGTCTATAATGATATTCAAATATGGCTTTGTGTCCTATTTTGCCATATTATTCAATTTTATTTTATTCGCTATAACTTTAAATTATCCTTCTTAATTCTGTCTTTTTTACATATATTTAGTTTTTTTTTTACAAAAGAAAGCCTGAAGTTAACACCTCAGGCTTTTATCAAACTAATGACATTTAATTTACGGCCAGCAGTCTATGAGCCTCATCCAGACCGGCAAAAAAGGCCCTCTTGTTCACTTCCAAAAAACCGGGCTTCCCTGTAAGCTTCTCGCCAATGGTTCTTTCGACTTCTTCCGGGTCCAATGCCCTCGTGACAGCGATAAATGCTCCCACCATAACCATGTTGGCTGATTTAGCGGAACCCAATTTTTCCGCAATTTCGCTGGCCGGTATGTACACGGCCCTGATGTCTTCCCTCCTGGCTTCCCTTTTTACCAGGGAACTGTTGACAAGAATAACTCCTCCCGGTTTTACTTCAGGCTCAAACCTGCCCAGGGAAGGCTCATTCATCACAATGACCGCGTCAGCCTGGTTGACAACCGGGGAACCTATTTCCTCCCCGGAGATGATCACGGTGCAGTTGGCGGTCCCTCCCCGCTGCTCCGGGCCGTAAGAAGGATAGTACGTGGCATATTTCCCCGCATAAGCGGCAGCATGACCCAGGATTTGACCGGCCAGCATAACCCCCTGGCCGCCGAAGCCGGCTATCAGCAAGCTAGTTTCCACGGCTTTCGCTCCCTTCCGGCGTCTTATACTCTCCCAGAGGGTAATAAGGAATCATGTTTTCCGAGATCCAGTTGAGCGATTCCTCCGGGGAAAGCCCCCAGTTGGTTGGGCAGTTGGAAAGAAGTTCAACAAAAGCAAATCCTTTATTCTCAAGCTGGAGGGTGAAGGCTTTTTTTATGCCTTTTTTTGCTTTGAGGATATTGGCAGGCGTGTTTAAGGCAAACCTGGCCACGTATACAGGCGCTTTGAGCGTCGACAATAGTTCGCACATGCGGATGGGATAACCGCTCATCTCAACCTGGCGGCCGCCCTGGGCAGTGGTCGACTTTTGTCCCACCAGGGTAGTCGGCGCCATTTGGCCCCCTGTCATCCCGTAGATGCTGTTATTGATAAAGACCGCGCTGAATTTCTCGCCCCTGTTGGCCGCATGGATTATCTCCGCCAGGCCTATGGCTGCCAGGTCGCCGTCACCCTGGTAAGTAAAAACAAAACTATCCGGCCTGCTGCGCTTGTATCCCGTGGCCACAGCCGGGGCTCGCCCGTGTGCCGCATGAATCGTGTCAAAATTTAAATAGGTGTAAGCTAAAGTGGCGCATCCCACCGGCATAATCCCAACGGCTCTTTCCCTGAGGCTCATCTCGTCCAGGAGTTCGGCAATCAGCCGCTGGGCCACGCCGTGCATGCAGCCGGGGCAGTACCCGCTCGAGCTTTTATACAATGATACCGGTCTTTGATACGTTTTTTCCATATTGCTATTTTCTCCCTCCTCCGGCCAACTCCAGCACCTTTTCTTTAACTTCCAGCGGCGAGACGATGACCCCGCCTGAACGGCCAAGAAAATAAACCGGTAATCTGTCGCCGACTCCCAGCCTCACATCTTCAATCATTTGGCCGGGAATGGTCATTTCCACTACAAGTATTCCCTTCACCTTTTTCTCGCCAAGACCAGCAAACGAGTCGTAAGGAAAAGGGACCAGCGTTGCCGGGCGGATCAGTCCAGCCTTAAGGCCCTCTTTTCTTAATTCCCTCACCGAAGTCCTGGCGACTCTTGCGCTGGTACCATACGCGGCTATCACGTATTCCGCGTCATCAGTCATAAACTCCTCCACGACGGCATCTTCTCGCTGCCACCTTTCATACATACCGGCCCGCTTTTTATTGAAATCCTCCAGGGCCAGAGCGTCAAGTATAAAGGAACGGATAAGTCGGGGTTCCCTTCCCCGGCAACCGTCGGCAATCCAATCCCCCTTGTCCGGTAGTTCCTTTTTGTATGGCGGCAGCGTCACAGATTCCATCATCGCCCCGATAACGCCGTCAACCAACACCATCACCGGGTTGCGGTCCCGGTCCGCATAATCAAAAGCCCGGCAGGTAAGATCAACCGCTTCCTGGACAGTGGAAGGCGCCATCACCATGATTTTGAACCCTCCATGACCCGGGGCTTTTGTAGCTTGAAAGTAATCGTTCTGCCCCGGCATGATATGACCAAGGCCCGGGCCAGCCCTCATGACATACACGATAACCGCCGGCAAGGCAGCGCCAGCCAAGTAAGAAATGCCTTCCGCTTTCAGGGAAAGTCCCGGCCCCGAGGAGGAAGTCATGGCTCTTTTGCCTGCTGCCGAAGCGCCATACAGCATATTAATTGAGGCCACTTCACTTTCTCCCTGGATGAATACCCCGCCTAGTTCCGGCAGCCTTCGCGACATGTATTCCGGAATCTCGTTCTGAGGGGTTATGGGATACCCCGCAAAGAAAGAACATCCCGCGCGCAGGGCTGCCTCAGCGATGGCCTCGTTCCCCTTCATAAACAGCTTTTCCATCATATCCCCCTTTAAACCAGTTTTATTTATAAACCTCGATGGCCGCATCCGGGCAAATCACGGCGCACAACCCGCAGCCCGTACATTCTTCGGCCCGGTACTGCTCGGCAGGCCTGTATCCCTGGGAATTGGCGTAATCTCCTGTTTTGATGATGTTCTGGGGACAGACCCCGATACACAACCTGCACCCTTTGCATAGTTCCACGTTGACCTCAATTTTGGGCATTTCACGACCTCCTCTCCCTGCCAATACATACTGCCTGGCTGCGGCACTATTTCACTTCACCATATATTTTAACTTATTTATGAAGGATTTTAAAACTGTTTATTTTAATATACTAGTCTGAGTATTTTTGAATAAGCCGGCAAAAACCAGGCTTGTCGCCTCGCATTATACCCTGCGCTGCGACAAGCCTGTACAAAACTTGCGGCTCTCGGCATGCTTTCTTTATTTCGTGGGGCTTGTTCACCATCCGGCATACATGTTGCCGTAAGGTCGCTTGTTGTAAGGAATCAACTTTAAAAAAGGCTTATCATAGATCTCTTCCTTGCTTTTTTGGAAATAATCAGCGAAACGACTAACGTATTTTTCCAGCACGGCATGGTCTTCTCTTTCCAGGGGTACAACCCTGACTTCTTTTCCCAGCTGGGAATCATCCACCTCGCCCCGCAAGTAAATAACGCCGCCGTGCATGCCCGTGCCGCAATAATTGCCAACTATCTTTTCTCCAGGTTCAAGTCCCAATCCCAAAACAATTTGGACCCCGCCCGCCATGTACTCGGCAAAAAAATCACCCGCTTTTTTACCGACAACAATCACCGGTACCTTATCGAGAAAACCCTTCATATGGATGCCCACCCGGCATCCGACATCGCCCAGGATATAGATTTCGCCGCCGCGCATGGCATAACCCAGCGTGTCACGGGCATCCCCGTAGATAACGACGGTCCCGTCATTCATGGTATTCCCCACCCCGTCCTGGGCGTTCCCATGCACCTCGAGAACGGGACCGTCCATGAAGGCGGCCAGGTCGTTCCCCGGGACGCCCTTGATGATGATCCTTCCCCTGCCTTTCAGCCCATCTCCAATGTAACGCTGCCCATTGACGTTTTTAATTTTAACCTCCCTGGCCCCATGTTCCAGGAAGTGTTTGACCATCTCGTTCAACTCTTTGTAATGCATGCCGCGCGCGTCAATGGAAACCATTATAACCCGCCTCCCGCCAGCACTCTTTCCCTGCGCAGTTCACACGGCCAATCAAGATAGCCGAAATCAGTTTTCACCAGTTTTTCTTTAAAAGACCCAACGTTCGTTCCTTCCTGAATCAGTCCGGTCAGCATGCCTATCCGGTTAATATCCTTCATGGCAATAAACCCCACCAGCCGGTTATTCTTTAGAACAATCTTCCGGTATGTCCTCTCATCCGGGTCCAGGACTGCCAGTTCCTCGTAATCAGGACCGCCCGGCACGCCGGCTGTGGCAATGGAATAACCGAAAAACCCGATGGCATTCATGGCAAACCCTCCGGAAAAGGCGGCCTCATCTCCCGCCATGTTCAACCCGGCTATCTCTCCCTGCCGGTAAGCATTGGGCAGGATGGGGATCACACGCCGCACACCCAGCACGGCATCATCGCCCTCCGCCACATCGCCTGCGGCATAAATGCCGGGAAGGCCGGTCTCCATTTTTTTGTTAACCACAATACCCCTGTTTACCGGAACCGGGCTGTTCTTCACCAGGTCCGTGTTGGGAATAACACCGATGGCCACAATAAGCAGGTCGCATTCCAGCCTGTTCCCATCCGCCAGTTCCACGCCTGTTACCCGCTCTTCGCCCAGTACCCGCTTCACAGTATTTTCGAAAACAAACCTGATCCCGTGATTTTCCATTACGTCCCTAACCAGGGCACCCGCCTGTTCGTCCAGGATCGAGCTCAGCACCCTGTTGGCCAGTTCCACCACGATAACTTCCGCCCCAAGACAGGACAGTGCTTCCGCAGCTTTCATGCCTATTAAGCCTGCCCCTATTATGATCGCCCTTGCCCGGCCATCAAGAGCTTTTTCAATCGCCTTAACATCATCGAGTTTATGAAAGGTGAAAATGTTTTTCTTATCCAGCCCGTCGATAGCCGGTACAAAAGGTTTTCCGCCCGTGGCCACAAGCAGCCTGTCATAGGGTATCTCATCCCCGCAGGCCAGCACAACCTTTCTGCCTTTCGTATCCAGAGCGGCGGCGGGTTTTCCGCCAATAAAACGGATGCCGTTGTGCTCATAAAAGCCCAAAGGCCGGTAATACATCTTATCTATCTTCACTTTGCCCGCCAGGTAATAAGATATCAGGGGGCGGGAATAAGTGTGATAAATCTCCGCCGAAACAACAGTAATTCTGCCGGTTTTATCCCTTTTGCGTATTCCTTCCACTGCGCCGATGGCTGCAGCTGAGTTGCCAACAATGCAGTATTCCACTGCGCCTCCCTCCTTCAAGCCTCTTTCTCTCTTTCACCACGATACTCCAGCGCCCCGTTGGGGCAACCGGCGACACAGGCCGGGACCTCATGGATACCGCTGCACATGTCGCATTTTGACGCCGCTTTTTTTCCCCGCTCATCGCGGGCAACAGCGCCATGCGGGCAGACCAAGATGCATGTCCAGCAGCCCACGCAGCGCGACTCGTCATTATTAACAACACCTGTTGCCGGGTCCCTTTGCATCGCCCCGGTGATACACGCCTTGACACAGGGGGCATCTTCACAGTGACGGCACTGCAAGGCAAAAGAAACGGGCCGTTGTTCCTCCACAATCACCCGCGGCAAGGGCCGGGGAAAAGTTTTCTTGTAAGCCTTCACGATATTGTCTTTATAGGGGGAATGGGCTGTGATGCAGTGCACCTGGCACAAACCGCAGCCCGTGCAGTATTCTTCCCGGGCATACACCTTTTTCATGACCAAAGGCCTCCTTCTATTCTCCAGCGGCTTTTATGCCGAGAATCTCCAGTTCTTTCTCCGTCAAGCCAATGCCCCGCAGCATTAAACGGTTCCCGCGCAGGCTCTCAAGGGCGTTGATGCCCATGCCTCCCAGCATTTCCTGGATTTCATGCTTCCAGCCCCGGAGAAGATTGGCCGCCCTCTGGGCTCCCAGATCGGGATTAAGTCGCTTGGTGAGATGGGGATCCTGCGTGGCAATACCCCAGTTGCACTTGCCTGTATAACACTTCTGGCACATATGGCAGCCCAGGGCCAACAGGGCGGCGCTCGCTATATACACGGCATCGGCGCCGAGGGCGACGGCCTTGACCACATCGGAACTGCTGCGAATACTGCCCGCCACCACGAGCGAGACCTCGTTGCGGATGCCCTCATTTCGCAAGCGCGTATCCACCGCGGCCAGAGCAAACTCGACCGGTATGCCGACATTGTCACGGATTCTTAAAGGCGCGGCTCCCGTTCCGCCGCGGTACCCGTCAATGGCGATATAATCCGCACCGGCCCTGGCAATACCCGAGGCGATGGCGGCTACATTGTGGACCGCCGCTATTTTTACCCCCACCGGCTTTTGGTAGCCGGTGGCTTCCTTCAGGGAAAAAATCAGCTGCCTCAAGTCTTCAATCGAATAAATATCGTGATGGGGCGCCGGTGAAAGCGCATCCGTCCCTTCAGGGATCATCCGTGTTTCCGAAATCTCTTTGCCCACTTTTTCTCCCGGTAAATGACCCCCGATCCCCGGTTTTGCGCCCTGGCCAATTTTAATTTCGACGGCCGAACCAGCTTCCAGGTATTCGGAATGGACCCCGAAACGCCCGGAAGCAACCTGAACAATGCAATTTTCGCCGTACGGGTAAAGTTCTTTGTGCAGCCCGCCTTCCCCCGTATTAAAATAAGTTCCCTCTTGCCGGGCGGCCCGGGCCAGCGACTTGATGGCATTCAGACTGATTGAACCAAAAGACATGGCCGAAAACATCACGGGAATATCCAGTTCCAGCTGGGGCGGTATCTTTTCCTTGAGCCTGCCGTTTTCAAAAACAAGGGACGCAGGTTTGCGCCCCAGAAAAGTTTTGCATTCCATCGGCTCTCTCAAGGGGTCAATCGAGGGGTTCGTCACCTGGCTCGCGTTTAAAAGCATATGGTCCCAGTAAACCGGGTAAGGTCGATCATTGCCCATCCCCGTCAGGAGAACCCCGCCTGTTTCTGCCTGGATATAAATGGACCTGATTACCTCCGGCGTCCAGTTGGCATTTTTGCGCAATTCATTGGGAGAACTGCGAATAACCAGGGCCCTGGTAGGACAAAGGGTAACACAGCGCTGGCAGTTGACACATTTCATTTCATCTGAATAAACTTCCCCGTCTTCATCATCATAGTAATGGACTTCGTTGGCGCATTGCTGGACGCACACCCTGCACTGGATACAACGGTCCTTGTTTCTCTCTATTAAAAAATCGGGTGTAAGGTAACTCTTTAATAAAGCCATGTAAATCTACCCTTTCTCCTGTCTCATGAGTTGATGGCAATCTTCTCGCTGCCCTGCGCAGGGCCGTACTGTGAAGCTGCATTCTCCAGCAAGCCGATGATTGGTTCCCCGCCGCGTGGAGCCCAAATTTTATCTGGCTTGGGGCACACCTCGCGAATACCGGCTTCCTCGCTGGCAACGTAAAGAAAATCCCCTTTCGTGGCGGCAACGCAAGGGCGCAGCTTAATCCGGTCATTGAGAGCGATCATGCCCTGGCTGGTACCAACCAGGATGGAGAAAGGCCCGTTTACCAAAAGACTTCCGTAAACAGCGCGCACGGCTTTCACCGTTTCCTTCCTGCCGGGCTCCATCCGGTCGATTTCCTGCCAGAACGGGCTGGCCATGGCCATTACTACCACCTCTAAAGAAAGACCCTGCTTTCTCGTCAGGAAATCAAAGATATACGCCATTACCTCGGTATCGGTGAGCAACGTGCACCGGTAGCCATACATCTCCAAGAAACGGCGGTTGGCGTCATAAGAAGAAATTTCCCCATTATGGACAACGGAGCATTCAAGCAGGGTAAAGGGATGCGCTCCTCCCCACCAGCCGGGCGTATTTGTGGGAAAACGTCCGTGCGCCGTCCAGAGCCAAGCCCTGTACTCGTCAAGCCTGTAAAATTCTCCTATATCTTCGGGATACCCCACTCCCTTGAAAGCCCCCATGTTCTTACCGCTGGAAAAGATATATGCTCCTTCCAGCTCGCTGTTTGTCTTCATCACGAATTTTACGACGTACTCGTCCTCGGGCAATCCCGCCTGCATCATCATTTTGGCCTTGGGCTGCACAAAATAACGCCAGATAACGGGGGCATCCTTAATAGCCTTCATTTCCCTGACCGGTACAGGCTCGTCGTAAACCACAGTAAAATACTTGTTTAACTGGACTTCCGCCGCTTCTTTCGCCTCTTTACTGTCAAAAAAGAAATGAAAGGCGAAATCATCTTTAAACTCCGGGTAAATACCGTAAGCGGCAAACCCGCCGCCCAGGCCGTTGGACCGATCATGCATGACGGCAATGGACCTGATAATATCCTGCCCGCTGGTCAGCTTTCCTTTTTTATTCATAATACCGCTGATTGAACACCCCGATGGTATTCTCACCGCACCTTCTCGCAGCATACCCGTTCCCTCTCCTTTCTCCCAACGGGACACCTCCCGCTGAATCCATGCAGTATAATAACAATCGCTTTTGTTTTATCCTATATTATAACAGCTTCATCCTTTTTGTGAACCGTTTCCACGGAGATATAATGTATACACGGAATTATATTGTATACTGTTCTATAACACCGTGTTCAGTATTTTGTATTTTACATCCCTGGTTATAAAGCCAAAAAAGCGCGGTCCGGGGATAAAGCTCCCCGGACCGGATTTGCTTTTTACACCTTTTATAACACGCTCTTAAACATAGTTGATCATATTTCAGTCTCTTCTTCATTTTTAGCGCCGCGCACCAGAGAAACAACCATCCCTATGATTCCCACGGCCATTGCCATCAGGAAGGTGTCATGCTGAGCCAGCGTAAACACCTCATCCTGGTATAAAAAATTTTCGCCGCCCTGCAGGCCAAACTGGCCGGCATAATAGAACAGCCTGCTGGAAAGAACGGCTCCGCCGACGGCAATCCCCAGCGCCTGCCCGATGCTGCGCATGGTGGCAACCATTCCCGAAGCCAGCCCAATCTGGTCTTTGGGCACGCTGCCCATAATAGCGCTGTTATTTGGCGTTATAAACAGGCCGTTTCCAAGTCCCGTTCCAAAAAGCGCCCCGGCAACCAACCCCGGAGAACTGGAAGGTTCAAGGCTGCTTAAACAATAAATGCTGGCGGAGATCAGGCCCATTCCCAAAGAAGCAGGAACCCGCGCACCTATCCTGTCGCTAATAATCCCGCTCAGCGGCGAAGTAACTATCATTGCCAGGGGAAAAGCCGCCATTACTATACCGGCCTGGCCCGAAGAGAGGCGTAGTATATTAAGCAGGTAAAACGGCATCAAGAAAGTCACAATATACTGGGTGATGTAATTGAGACCCTGGGCGATGTTTGCCGCTGTGAACTGCCTGTTGTTAAAGAGCTTGAAATGGAGCATCGGAAAACGATAATGTCTTTCCCGGTAAAAGAAAGCGGCAAAAAAAGCCAGGAAACCTAACAACAGGCCCAAGACAGGGCGGGAACCCCATCCCCATTGCTGGCCGTGGCTCAAGGCCAGCAAAAAACACATCAGGCACATGAAAAGTAAGAAAGCGCCAAGTATATCAAATTGTTGAGGACTTCCCTTCTTACCGGGTATTACACGCCAGGCCCATATGGTGCTGGCAATACCAATCGGGATATTGATGGCAAAAATAATCTTCCACCCAAAATGGGAGAGTAAAAACCCTCCCAGGCTCGGTCCAGCAGCAAGCCCAAGGGAAACGGAAACAGAGTTAAGTCCGATGGCCCGCCCCCTGATCCCCGGCGGAAATGCGTCGGCTATGATCGCCTGGACGACGGAAATGCCCATTCCCGCTCCCACGGCCTGGACAGCACGCGAAGCAATCAAGCTCAAAATATCGGGAGATAACACGCACAACAGGGAACCCACGGTAAAAATAAGGAATCCCCTGACATAAACTGGTTTATGCCCGTACAGGTCTCCCAGACGGCCAAAAGTAAGCATGAGGCTGCTCATAATAATTAAATAAACCAGGACCACCCATTCCACGCTGCTGAGAGGCGCCTGGTAATATGATGTGATTAGTGGTAAAGCGATATTCACCACGCTTGCATTAAGAGTCATAACAAACACGCCCAGGGAAGTTGACGACAGGACCATCCATTTACCGTGATCAAACAAATAATACATGCTCATCCGCTGCTTGCACCTTCTGTCTTTTGTCTTGTTAAACTTGTTGCAACTTCTACAGTTATTAATTATAGCTCAATTTATATATGTATTGGTATAGCAAAATGCAATAAACTTTTTAATACCTGTAGCATCATTTTTCGGCGCGCATAATATGTAAATGCGCCTGAAGCAGCGAGGACAATGGCGCCCTCTCGAAAGGCCGTGACACACTTTTGAGGGGCTTTTTCTTTGATCAAAAAAGGAGGTGCATAGCTACACATGTGCGGTATAACTGGCTGGGTAGACTGGGAAAAAGACCTTACCCATGAAAAACCTATTATCGAAAAAATGATGAATACCCTCACCATGAGGGGGCCGGATGATTCAGGAACATGGATTTCTAAACACGCCGCATTTGGACACCGGCGCCTGAGCGTAGTCGACCCTGCAGGCGGCGCCCAGCCCATGGTAAGACAAAGGAGCGATAAAAAATACGTCATCTGTTACAACGGCGAGCTTTATAACACGCCCGAATTGAGGAATGAACTGCTCCGGAGGGGCTACGTGTTTTACGGTCATTCCGACACCGAAGTCCTGCTCTATTCGTATATGGAATGGGGAGAGCATTGTCTCGAACGCTTAAACGGCATATTCGCCTTCGCTGTTTGGGACGATGCAGAGCAGAAACTTCTCCTGGCTAGAGACCGGCTGGGAGTAAAACCTCTTTTTTATACAGTACGAAACCGTTCCCTTATCTTCGGCTCTGAACTCAAAGCCCTGCTCGCCCACCCCCACATCAGCCCTGTTGTGGGTGAAGAGGGACTGGCGGAGGTTTTAATCATGGGCCCGGCCCGGACTCCCGGTCACGGAATTTATGAGGGAATACGCGAAATTCGCCCCGGCTGTTTTCTAACTTTTAACCTTGCAGGGGTCAGGCACAAAAGGTACTGGTCTTTAAAAAGCGCTCCTCACCCGGATAAGCCTTTCACCACGGCGGAGAAATTGAGGACCATGCTCCAGGACATTGTTGAAAGGCAGCTGGTATCCGACGTACCCGTCTGCACCCTGCTCTCCGGAGGAATTGATTCCAGCGCTCTCACCGTTTTTGCCGCTAATGCCTTCCGGGAAAGGGGCATGGACCCGCTTGACACCTATTCCATCGACTACAAGGATAACGAAAGATATTTCGAGGCAAGCCGCTTCCAGCCTAACGCCGACCCGTCCTGGGCAACCAGGGTATCAGCCCATTTGGGAACAAACCATCACCAGGTAATCATTGATACTTCCGAACTGGTTTCCGCCCTGCGGGAAGCCACGCTGGCCAAAGATTTGCCTGGGCAGGCCGACATCGACTCTTCCCTTTACCTGTTTTGCCGGGAGGTAAAAAAAGGCGCTACCGTGGCTCTTTCCGGCGAATGCGCCGACGAGATATTCGGCGGATATCCCTGGTTCCATGACGAAGAAAACCTCAAAAGGCCCATGTTTCCCTGGGTCAGGTTCCTGGAACACCGCGTCTCTTTGTGGAACAAGAACCTGTTTAAGAGCTTTGAACCCGCTGAATACGTGACACACAGGTACAATGAAACTCTTTCCGAAGTTCCTGCGCTTAACGGAGAAGAACCCCTTGAAGCCAGGCACAGGGAAATGTTTTATCTAAACATGAACTGGTTCATGCAAGCCCTGCTTGATCGGAAAGACAGGATGAGCATGGCCAGCGGCCTTGAAGTACGCGTACCCTTTGCCGACCACCACCTGGTTGAATACGTTTGGAATATTCCCTGGAAACTGAAAGCGTATGGAAATATGGCCAAAGGGATTCTTCGCCTGGCTTTAAAAGGCCTTCTCCCCAGCGACGTGCTCGGCAGAAAAAAAAGCCCATATCCCAAGACGCACAACCCCTCTTATACCCAGGCGGTGCGTTCCTGGCTGGGCGACATTCTCAACGATCCTTCCCAACCACTGCACGACGTCATAAACCGGGCTAAGGTGGAGGAACTTTTCCTTTCCCCGGAAGACATCTTTAACCAGCCTTTCTTCGGGCAGCTTATGTGCGGCCCGCAAATGATGGCCTACCTGATCCAGGTAAACACCTGGCTTAAGGAATATAAAGTGATAATCAAGTAAAAACCAATCCAGGCCCGATTAAGGTCCTCCGTTACAACAAGCCTGAAGACCTATCATCAACGCGACTGCAATCCGATTAATTAAAATGATTTTTATAATATAATTTAATTAAAAAGCGCGTGCGGTGAAACATGCTTAAAAAACACCTGTCAAACGAAAAAGGAACGGCAATCGTGCTTCTCGCCCTGGCAATGGCTTCTTTACTAGGCCTTACGGGGCTGGTCGCCGATGTGGGCCTCCTGTATGTAAAAAAGCAAGCGATGCAGAATGCTCTCGATGCCGCCTGCCTGGCCGGCGCGCAGGAGCTCCCCGACACCGGGGCAGCAGAAGCCAAAGCCCTGGAGTATGCCGCGTTAAACGGTGTAAATGCAGCGGAAATAGAAATTTTTTTTACAAACAACAACCAGAAACTTACTTTATCCTGCAGCAAAACCCAAAACCTGTTTTTTTTGCCGGTCCTGGGCATTGATTCTGCCAGCTTGCACGCCGTTGCCGCAGCAGAAGCCGGTACGCCGGGTCAGGCCTTTGATTATGCCCTTTTCTCCGGCAGCAGTTCCAATACGCTGCGCCTGAACGGAAACAACCTGTCCATAAAAGGTTCAGCGCACACCAATCAGAATTTCCGGGCAAACGGCAACTACATCCAATTGACAGGCGCCTGTGAAGCCGTGGGAACAATTAGTGCCAACGGGAATTATATCGAAATCCCTTACCGTTACCCCAATTCCAGCAACGTAGAAATGCCCGATTACAGCGATGAAATACAAGCCCAGGCACAGGCCGCGGGCCAGGTTTTTGACACAACAGTACAATTCAACGGCAACAACATCAATGTTGATCACAGCATCTACGTGAACGGCGATGTGCATATAAACGGCAATACTATCGACGGAACCGGGGCCATCCTCGCAGCCGGCGACATCCATATTAACGGCAACTGCGTCAGCGCTTCCGTCCAGGACCAGGTATGCATTTATTCCCAGGGTAATATCAGCATTAACGGCAACAACATAACAATAGAGGGCGTCCTTTACGCACCCGGCGGGTCGATTCAATTCAACGGCAACTACATTACTATCAAGGGAAAAGTTATTGGAAACACCGTTAGTTTCAATGGCAACTACATTTCCATCGCCGGCGATAAATGTACTGTCACCTCGCTCCCCCGCAGCGGCTCCCGTCTCGTGCAGTAAAGGATTGCCCTCAAAACCTCATTCCTCTGACGCTTAAAACAACAAAAGCCGCGACTTTTGCGCAACACCATTTTTAATTTCTATAAAGCCCGCCAAGAGCCAGTATCCTTTTCAGCGTCTTTTCTCTAATTTTATCAATTTCAGCAAAATTCATAGCTCCCACGTACAGCTTTTCCAGGTCATCGTGAAGCATCTTGGCCTCGCTTAGTTTCCTCCAGGCCCGTAAAAAACAGTCCTCAAGACGTTTTTTAGCCTCCTCAATTTCCCTGGTAAACACCTGGCAAACCCTTTCGTTCAGGTATTTATTAAAATCTATAAACTCAAGGTTCTCCAGGCTGGTCAGACACTTCGGGTCAAAGACCAGCCTTTCGTTTAGTCGAACCGCAGCGGTATTTATCGCCGGAATATTAACCGCTTCCAACTTTTGGGGTTCCAAAGGGCAATGATATACTTCGCAATCCATCCCCAAACGAACAGTCTCGCTTAACAGGACCTGCAGCGCTTTTTCTTTTCCAGTTCCCGGTTCACCTTTAAAAAGATACAATTTCCTCACTCCCTCCAGGAGTGAATCCAGGTAACTGACCGGACCGTTGGGCGTATTAGCGCTGGCAAACAAGCGGCGCACCTTAACTGCCCTATTGGGTACCGGCTCTATCCCGGTTAAGACCCCGGACGAAACCTCAAAGATTTGCTTGTTTACCCCTACCTGATCCAGGGCTCCGGAATAGTAGCCGGTAAGTTCGTCATGGACAACACGCGCTTCTTTAAGGCTGTTAAAGGCTACTTGGAATAATTGTTTTATCCTTTTATTGAGATCAACAACCTGGTTCTTAGCCTTTACCAGCAAGTCCTCGTTCCAGTACTCACCCAGGTTGATTATCGCGTCTACCGCGCCGGGATACGCGGGATCAACCACATGCAGTGTCGTGTCTACCGTAGAAACTATTACCCGCAGCAGCAGTTTCGAGAATGGCTACGGTTTCGGGTATAGTGTCGGGAATTTTGGCTTTGATGTCAATGCGCTTCCCGGTAACAGCAATCTCTTCAATCAAGAGATTAACCAGGCGCTTTTTCTCTTCAAGAGAAAGAGTGTCGAGAGCATCTCCGACGTGGGCAGCAAGCTCTTCTAACCGTTCCAATTCCTGCGCCGCCAGGTCGTGCCGGGAAAGTTCCCTTAAAATCCGCTCCCGGCGGCGCGAGAGGTACTCCCAGCGCTCCTTTACTTCCCTGAGCCGCTGTTCCATTTCAACTTCCGGTATCAAATCTTTTTGGAACATGGTCGCTACCCGTGACCGTTCTTTGGAGGCTTGAACCAATTCTTTTTCGATGGTGGCAAGCTCGATTTCCAAAGCCTTGGCAGTCTCGTCAGGAAAAGCGGCCTGCAGCTCTGCGCGAAGCCTTTCCGGATTTGTCAGCCAACCTGAGACTCTTTCCCAAACGATTTCTTCTAATTCCGGAGCATTAAGATATTGGGATTTGCAGCGTTCCCGACCCGGTATGCCTGGCGATTTCGCAGTGCAGACGTAATAAGCCCTCTTCTTTCCTTTTGACGTAACAAGATTCCCGTGTATAGTCGCGCCGCATTTTCCGCAGCGCATAAGGCCCGAAAGAAGATAAGGGTAAGTACTGAAGCTGCGCCAGCGCCTTCGAGAGTTCTCAAAACGCTTTTGGGCTGCCTCCCAGGTTTGTTTATCAATAATGGCGGGGACAGAAATAGGGACCCACTCTTCGCGGGGTCTTTCTTTTCTGCTTACCCTTTCTTCAGGCGGCTTATATTTATTGAACTTGACGTCCTTAGTATCATGGCGGCGGATATACAGGATGCCCGCATAAGCGCTATTGGCTAAAATACGTTTAACCGTTTGTTTGGCCCATTGTTTGCCTTTGGGACTAGGGATGCCCATGGCATTCAATCGCCGCGCTATTTCATAAGGACTGGCGTCTTCTTCAGAAGTGAACCATTGATACATAAGTCTTATAATCTTGGCCTCTTCTTCAATAATATTCAGGGTATCTGTTTCTTTATCAAATTCATAGCCGTAAAGTCCAGGGCTGTGAGTAAGTTTCCCCGCTTTTGCCTTGGCTCTCTTGCCAATTAAGGAACGGAGCCTAGTTCTGGCCCGTTCGTATTCGTCAACGGCGCTAAGTACGGTTAAGTGAAAACGGTCTTCAGGGGTGTCGGTAAACTTGGAGTTGACAAAAATCAGCTCCGCTCCCGCTTTTTTAATCTCATCAATCAATAAAAGCTGATGGGCTACGCTGCGTGACAAACGGCTGGTATCTAAACAAATAAACCAGCGGATGCCGCCGGCCTTAAGCTTTTCCAGTGCCGCCACCAGGGCGGGGCGCTCTAAGATTGAGCCCGAGACCCCTTCGTCTACAAATTCTGTTATTTCACTTGCGCCTAATTCCCGGGCCTTGGCCCTGCATTCCTCCCGCTGCGCCGCAATGGAATAGCCGCGTTCGGCCTGTTCCTCAGTGGACACTCGTAAATATATCAGTGCAGCGCTCACCTTCCCTGCCCCTCCTTCAGCCTGACTTTACTTTGACTTGCTTGCGAGAATTTCCTGCTCTGTTCAGGAAGGCGGGACAGGAGAAAGCAAATCGCTTCCCGGTAGGCTTGTTCACGTTCGTCTCGGGAGCCGGTGCGGGTTATGATCACCTCAAATTCCCGCTTTACCACGGCCCCCACCCCTGCACTTTTTTCATTAATTCAGTTTATGCTGGAGGCGTCTATGGACGACCCGGGGAGAAATAATTACCATTAATGAGGCCTCAGCGATGGAAAGCAGTTGAGTTTGGGTATTCTATATGGTACAATTTTACAAAAGAAGCGTCGATCGCCCAAATATGTTGCGGCAATTATGGCCTTATTAAAAAAACTCCTCAATTTGTGGAAACAATAACCTTTTCGAAGGCAAAAATAAGGGGGGAACTACCTGTGGAAAAAGTTCTTGACACAGTAGTCGAAAAGATAGTGAAGACTGTAGACCCCGATAAAATTATCCTTTTTGGATCAAGAAGCAGAGGGCAGGAAGGATCGCATAGTGATTACGATCTTTTGGTGCTGAAACGAGGAATAAATAATCGCCGCGCTTTGGCCCATCAGATCTATAGAATCCTGGTCGATGTTCCTGCTGCCGTGGACATACTTGTAGAAACCCCGGAAAAACTAGAAAGGTACCGTAATTCACGAGGGTTCGTGTATGCTGAGGCCGCAAGAGGGCGGGTAGTTTATGAGCGATGAATTATGGCGACTGTGGTTTCAAAGAGCAAAAAGCAACCTCGCCAGGGCCGAACTTGGCAGGCAAAGCTCAGATATTCTCTACGAGGATCTTTGCTTTGATGCCCAGCAGGCAGTTGAAAAGTCCCTAAAAGGCATAATGGCCTTCCTGGAAATGGATGCCCCGAAAACCCATTCTATTGGGTACCTTTTGAAGTCAATTGAAGAGACCGGGAAAGTTCAGGTTCCCGAAAGACTTAAAGAAGCCGCGATTCTTACTGATTACGCTGTAACAACCCGTTACCCGGGAGACTGGGAACAAATAGATGAAGCTGAATACAAACGGGCAGTCTCGCTGGCCCAAGAAGTTTACCGATGGGCGTTATCCCTCACCAACCAGGATGGAGAAAAATAAGCCCCGTAAAAGAAACCCTCTTATACCTGCCCAGTCCAAAAACAATTCAATTATCTATAGCTATCTGATTGATAATTGGCTAAGGGGATGGAGTACCATCCCCTGCTCTCTTTTCTCTTATCCCTGCATGTTGCCTGTATTGATGTGATTTGTACATCCTACCCCTGGTCCGGCATAGCCAAGGTTACGGTTTGAGGGTCATCCAGGGGCTGACTCTTATTCATATTCTCGTGGCCGTTCCAGTCAATGCTGAGGTTCTTCTTGATTCCCGCCACCAGGTTGCTATCTCGCACTGCTAGATTCGCTGTAGGTCAGTGCGAATACCGTGTCGGTCAGCCAGCGCCGGAACGACTCGTTGTCACTGAATTGCTTGAAGAGCTCCGTGTCATCCTGGAGCAACGCGGTCATCACCCGAACGAGGGCCTTGTCGTGCTCGATACGTGCGTTCTGTTTGTCGGAATACTTGCGTGCGTTCTGGTAGGCGGTGTCGGCCGCTACGCGTGCAGGAATCTCCTCCGTGATCAGTTTGCGCACCCGATCGGCGTCGGTCCAGGGAATGTTGCCGAACTGATCGTTAAAAGCCTTGATGATGTTCGAGAGACGGTCGAGCTCCGGTTCGGGCTTGTGTCCACCACCCGCAGTGGGCACCGGTTCGATCTCGGCATCCGCATCGGGAAGCGCGATCTTCATAGTCGCCTGCTTTTCGACCCGGTAGCTGTCCATGTCGATCGCCTCGAGGATGCCCTTTGAGAGGTCTTCCTCTTTCGGCGCCGGCAGCTTGGGTACCAGGAAGTTGAGGAAGATCGATAACTTCTCCCACTGGGCGTTCGTATAGGAGAGGATGGAAGAAAGAAAGTTGTAGGTTCGCAAAAATGCCTTAGCCTTACCCTTGAAGTCGACCTGACCGTCCTCGTCGAGATGCTCCATGTAGGTGGCGACGCAGGCGTCGAGGATGGGGTCGAGCTGGTCGCGATCGGCCCCGTTTAAGTACAGCCGCACCAGTTCGTCCACTTGCGCAGGCGCGTACACCTGGTAGCCGTCAAGATCGGCCTTAAGGTCGTGCAGCTTGTTCGGGTCGGTCTCGTCGGCGAGGATGGTCGTCCGGTAGTATGGCTCGAAGGCCTTTTGGATCACCTCCGGCTCGTTGACGAAATCGAGGACAAAGGTGTCGTGCTTCTGGGGGTGGGCGCGATTGGGGCGCGAAAGCGTCTGCACCGCCTTGACCCCAGAGAGTACCTTGTCCACGTACATCGTGTGCAGAAGCGGCTCGTCATAGCCGGTCTGAAACTTGTCGGCACAGATCAAAAACCGATACGGGTCCTCCCGGATCTTGTCGGCAATCTGGCTGGACGGGAAACCGTTCAGGCTCGCCTCGGTGACCTTTTGCCCGCCATACTCGTGCTCACCCGAGAAGGCCACAATCGCCCGATAGGGGCTCTTGCGCTCGGCAAGGTACGCCTTAAAGGCATGGAAGTACTGGACAGCTCGCTCGATGCTGCCGGTCACCACCATCGCCCGCGCCTGGCCGCCGATCTTGCCCTTGGCGATCACCTGCTCATGAAAGTGGTCCACCATGATCTCGGCCTTGAGCCGGATGGCGTACTCGTGCCCCTCGACGAAGCGGCGCAGCTTCTTTTGCGCCTTTTTGACGTCGAATTCGGGGTCGTCCTCGATTGTCTTGATGAGCTTATAGTAGCTCTTGACCGGTGTATAGTGGGCCAGCACATCCAGGATGAACCCTTCCTGAATGGCCTGTTTCATGGTGTAGCTATGAAACGGCCTGTGTTTAACCGTGCCGTCGGGCTGCGGGTCGGGTTCACCAAACATCTCCAACGTTTTGTTTTTAGGGGTGGCGGTGAAGGCGAAGTAGCTGGCGTTCGGCAAAAGCTTCCGGGCCTCCATTAGCCGGTTGATCTGATCTTCGAAAGTCTCGTCTTCGTCCTCTGCACCGGCCCCCGACAAGGCCATGCTCATCTTGGCCGAGGTGCGGCCGCCCTGACTCGAATGCGCCTCGTCAATGATAATGGCAAAACGGCGCCCGCGGTGCTCGTTGCCGATTTCGTCGAGGATGAACGGGAACTTCTGCAGCGTCGTGATGATGATCTTCTTGCCGCTCTCGATGAATCGCCGCAGGTCGCCGGAATGCTCGGCGTGCCCCACCGTAGCGCTCACCTGGGCAAACTGCTTGATCGTGTCCCGGATCTGCTGGTCCAGAATGCGCCGGTCGGTCACCACGATAATGGAATCGAAAACAGGCCTGCCGTCCCTCGCGAGACCGATCAGCTGGTGGGCCAGCCAGGCGATGGAGTTGGACTTGCCGCTGCCGGCGGAATGCTGGATGAGATACCGCCGGCCCACGCCGTGTGCCGCCGCGTCCGCCAAAAGTTTTTGCACCACGTCGAGCTGGTGATAGCGGGGGAAGATCTGCCGTCGCCGTTTCTTGCCGGTCTTGAGGTCTTTCTCCTCAACGAGTTGAGCGTAGTTTTCGAGGATGTCGGTCAGACTCTCGCGGGTGAGTATCTCCCGCCACAGGTAATCGGTCTTGAGCCCCTGCGGATTGGGAGGATTGCCCGCACCATCGTTCCATCCCTTGTTGAAGGGCAGGAACCACGACGCCTTGCCCTGAAGGTGGGTGCAGAACCACACCTCGTTTTCGTCCACGGCGAAGTGCGCCACGCACCGCCCCAATTCAAATAGCTTCTCGCGCGGGTTGCGGTCGCGCCTGTACTGCTCGATGGCGTCATGCACCGTCTGTTTGGTCAGCCGGTTTTTGAGCTCGAAGGTGAAGACCGGCAGGCCGTTAATGAAGAGCACCAGGTCCAGCGCCCGCTGCGTCTCGTCGCGGCTGTAACGGAGCTGGCGCGTGACGGTAAAGCGGTTCTGCTCATAGAGCGCCCGCGCCTGCTCGTTTCCGGGGGAAGGCGTGCCGTAGAAGAGCTCAATGCGGTAAGGCCCGTGCTGGATGCCG
This sequence comes from Peptococcaceae bacterium, assembly GCA_024655825.1. NCBI lineage: Bacteria > Bacillati > Bacillota > Clostridia > Eubacteriales > Peptococcaceae > Peptococcaceae bacterium. The sequence continues at coordinate 20,056 of JANLFJ010000024.1, forward strand.
CCTCTCAGCACATCCACTACTCCGCGCTTGCTCACCTCGCCCTGAAGACGCGCCAGAAACTTGCGCCGCGTGGGGCTGTCGTTATCCAGATCGAGCGCTTCGGCGACCTCAGGCTGCGTCGAGTTCAGAAACGCCGCGAGCTGAACCAGATCGACGCAGTACTCCCGGTCGTAATCGGCCGGGTCGCCGGGGAGCCAACCCACACCGCCGTAGGGTGCCGGCGTCTCGGCAACGAACGCCGGAGTGCCGGCAGGTCGGGGTACGCAGTCGCTGCCAGTCAGTGTCCGGCAGATGAGGCTCTCAAGCCCGGCTTCGCTGGTGTCGGTGGGTGTCATGGTTCAACCTCCTCCGTTACGGCTCCCTGCTCGGCGTCGACAGGCGCCTCACCCTCTTCGCCAGTCCCCTCGTCCTCCATGACCTCCTCTTCCTCCTCGGGCGGTTCGTCCGGGAGCTTTGCAGCCACCTCGCGCACATCCAGCTTGCCAGTCACGACGTCGGCGATCAAACGCGTGCGGAACTCCTGCAGCAGCTCGATGGAGCGACGGTCGGCGGCAATGGCGGCGTCGAGCTTGGCCGTCTGCGCGTCGAGGTGCTCTGCGATGGCGGTTTGTTCGGGAAGGGGTGGGATAGGGACCCTTAAATATCTCACAATTTCAGCATTGATGTTCGGCTGTCCACCGCCATAACTCTGCTCAATCAAGTATGGTCGAGCCAAGTTCACTATTGCTTGGAGGAATATAACGGAACATGATGTTTTTGGTTCAGCAAGAACACAGCACGCCTGATTCGTGCATGCTTCCATTGCAAGTACCCCTGTCTTGCCAATCGTGGCTCCGTACATTGCGACAAGGAGCGATCCTGGGGGGAATAGTTTTAAAGCGCTTATTTTTTCGATAGCGGCGGGCGTGACGGTTCTTTTCGTTGTTGTGATTAAGCCATCATTGAGATCGCCCGTCATTACCCAAGGAATTCCGCCTCCAAAATATTCATCACCAGAAGGTGTCGTGCCACTGCCGTGGCGCCGAAACTGAGTTTGTAACTTCCGCACATCCCAATGCTCCGGCACCTGGCCCAGCCACTCCACGCCCGAGGGCTTGTAAGCGGGGTAGGGCTTGCCCGTGCGGACCTCGATTTTTCCGGTAACCGCCTGGTGGATGAGCGCCTGCTTGTACTCCTCGAGCAGCTTGATCCGTCGCTTGCGAGCACGGATCACCCGCCGAATCCGCCGCTCTGCCCAATCCAGGAACCGCACGATGGCGGTTTGTTCAGGGAGGGGTGGGATTGGGGTCGGGAAGTTCGCTATAAACTCAACAGGCACACGCTGTTGTCCTGCCGCACCAGTCATCTCGTCGGCGCCAAGCCGCCGGAATTCTGAAAGGGTAGTGACGCGATACAGATAGGCTGAAACAATCGTCTTGGATGGCCGGATGACATGAAATTCGGTCGAACCGAACCCGAAGGCTGTCGGTAGATTCTCAAGGCAAGCACCCTTACCGTTCTCAAAGCACGGCGTGATTTTCGCGACAATAACGTCACCCCGCCGAAAGTAGGTAAACCCGTTCCAGAGATCCGAAATGGGCTGCACCTCCGATGCATCGAATCGTCCGTCCGATCCCACGTGTTCCATGGGCAGGAATACGGCTCGACCGTCACGCAACGCTAATGGCACTTCCGACTTGCTAGGGTTGAGCCGCGCGATTCGTTTGACCCGCCGCACATCCCAATGCTCCGGCACCTCGCCCAGCCAGGGCACGCCGGAGTCTTTGTAGGCGGGGTAGGGTTTGAGATTATAGACCATTCGATACATATAATTTGCCGCCATTTTTTCAATTCTTATTCTCCACCGACTAACCTAAGGGTCCGCTTCACATAGCCGTGCAACTCGTCCTCGTTGATCGGTTCTATGTCGTCGTCCGGATTCTGCTGATGATGGTACCTCTTGGAGTAGTCGTTTATCGCTTCAAGTTCGGTTAGGTCGGCCTTGGCTTGTTGCAGACCGCTTGTCTCATCAGCCGCTCGTATTTTGGCAATGAAGTCACCAAGCCACTCGTTCGGTTGAAAGTGTCCAGGAAAACGGGTTCTCAGCAGGCCTTCAAGGAAGGGCCTAATGGCTCTGGCAACTGCGCGGGGGTCGCCTTTCCTCTCCCGGTAGAACGCGCATAGTACCGAGTAGTCTTTCATATAGGAGCTTTGCACCTCAGCTTCGATGTCACATTCCCCTATGACCGTGGCATTTCCTGCCTTGCTCATTTGGAGGGTCTTGGCGTTAGTAGCCGCCGAAGGGCACTCGTCATAGAGCAGCTTCAGGAATAGCGGATCGTGCGAAAGGACGACAACCTGCTGAGCCGAATCCAAGAGCCGTTGAATGAGTTGCTGAGTGGAGGTTCGGCGGAATCGGTCAAGACTGGTAAACGGATCGTCAAAGACGACAATTCTCCGCCCGATGTCCGAATCCTGTTTTAGCGCGGCCAGAAAGAAGGCCAAGGCCAAGGCGCTCCGGTCGCCGGAACTTAAAGCCGTCTTGAAGCAAGGCGTTCCGGCAGGAGTACGCGGGTCGCCGAGGTCCAAAGGTTTCTTGTTGATCTCGATTTGATAGTGTGAACTCGGTGTGCCGCCTCTGTAGAGATGGCGGGTGTTGGTGATGCGGAAGCCGGCGTTGAACTGGTCGAGGTACTCATTGATCGACTTTTCGTATGCGCTGAGAATGGTCTGGCAATACTGGTCGAGTTGCTGACGTGCCGTGTTCTTCTCCTGCTCAAGGCGTGTTTTGAGAGCCACAGCCTCCTGATAGGCCTTACAAGCCTCCGCGATTTCTGGTTCAAACCGCTTTTTCCGTGCCTCCAGTCGAACCAGTTCGTTCTTAACCGCCGTGATGTCGGGCTGTGAGCGCGCGGCAGCCTTCTGCTCGTTAACACGCGAATTCACCGCGTCCACGGCCGCGTTGTATTTAGCGACGGCCGTTCGCAGGGCATCCACTTCCGCGAGGGCCGTAGTGAATTCCGCGTCCAACTTGACCGACTCGGTCGGGCTTTCCTGCTTTCTCGTGGCGAGCTTCAGGCATTTTTCGTGGAGTGTGGCGTACTTCTGCTGAATGTCCGGGAAAGAAATATGAGGCAAGTCAACAGCAGTGAACTGCCTCCAAAACTCCGCGAGGGCCGCGTTGGCGGCGATTGCTTGCTGCACCGAGCTAAGGGCCGCCTCACCAATGGCACTGTTCACCCGCTGGGTCAGTTGGGCGACTTCCTGCTTGAGGCCCCTGTAGGCCGCGCTGAAGTGCGAGCGATAAGCCGCGATCAAATCGTTGGCTTGCACCCCTTGCCCGCAGAAGGGGCACCGGTCATCTTTGACGTAGGCCAAGCCCTGCGACAGCCAGGACTCGCCTTGGTGCTCCATCTGGTGTCGGGCAATCTGTTCTCGTACCTTCCTTTCGGCATCGACGACGATATCCGTCAGTTGCTTTGACAGGACCTCAGAGAAGTCAGACGGCAGGGAAGGGAGTTGAACCTTTACAAACAGCTGCTTCGCCTGAATCTCGCCGGCTTTCGCGGCGGCACGCTGCCGGTTGCTCAACTCCTCAGTCTTCTGTCGTATCTGCTCCTCGATATCAGCGAGAGGTTGCCATCCCAGGTAGTTATCGAACGCGATACCGGGCGGCACGTGCTTGGAGATTGATTCCTTCTTCTCCCGTAAATCCGCGTTCACATCTCGGATTTGCCCGTCCAGCTCCTCAATCTTCCTGGCAAACTGGACGCCTTGCGCCCCTACGATGACGCGGTAGAGGTTCTTTTTGTGTTCATGCTCGACATAGTCGCCGGAGTAGACGTTCTCATTCACGAACACGGAGTCAAAGATGAGGATGTCGGGATGTGAGTTGGTCCAAGCATTGCCGTCGAACTTGTAGTCGGCATTGTTGAGCCGGATGTGCACAAATGGCGCATCCGTTGCCTGCCCCCAGGGTCTGTCGCTCGGAGATGAACTCGGGCTGGCCGCTTTGCAGGGAGCGAAGTATCGCACAGAGAGTTGTCTTGCCACGGCCGTTTTCTGCAATCATAATTCCCCCTCGATGATCGACCAGACGTGATGATAGCTCTTGCCACGCTCACCGAGTACCTCTTGCCACGTTTTGACATCTGCAGCGCGAAGCTTCGCCCGTATTTTGTTGAGTGGTTCGGAGCCCCTAATGCCAAGCGTTCGCGCGAGCGGGGCTGCGGCCATACGCGGAACGCCTAGTAGCCGTAGGGCCAGTGCTTCATCGGAGTTTACTCCGTAGTACACGCGTGCCGGCAGGTTTCTCAAAGCTTTCCGCTCTTCCTCCGTCATGGTCTCAAACGAACCATGAAGCGTAAGCGACTGCAACGCGGCAAGACCCCATGATGCAGTCTGCGTCAGACGGCCGAATATGCTTTGGCAGCACCGAGTCATGGCATCAATCGGGTCGGTGCCACCGCCTTCCTTTGTGAAGTATTCAGCCGCCATATCGGTAAGCGGGCGACCCTGCACCCAATCGCAGATGATGCGCGCGAGCGTGTCGCCATCGGGTTTGGGTCCACCTGTCACCTCCTTGAGTTGTTCGCGGAGCTCCGGGACCTCAAGAAGGACTCCCATCATTCGCCGGAGATCGTCACGGCGCGTAGTAAACAGGTCAGGGGTCCAGACCTCGCTCGTCACGCGCGCCTGGTTCAGGCGGACAAGGGTGTTGGCGACCGACTCCCACGAGAAACCCGTCGCGTCGACGAGGTTCAACGGCTTACCCTTGATGCGTTCGGCGTAGTTGTAGACGCCCTGAACCAGCTTGTCCGCCCAGCCCTTGTGACTCCTGCGTAACGCCTGGAAACCCAGGGTTCCGCGCAGCACCTGCTCCACCTCTGCAGCGAAGCGTTCATGGTTTCCAATCTGACGGTACGTGTGCGCCAAGTACTGCAGGAACGATGACCAGCCAGGCTGCGAAGCTAACGTCTGGAGTTGCAGAAGGCTCCCGCTCTCGGCGACCTGCTGCACCATCTCAATGAGTGTAGAATTGAGCACTCCAACAGAACGATTGATAAACTCTCTAAGCTGCTCTGTTTTGGCATCGTTATTTCCGGCGAGCACTATGTTCCCGATATCTTCCTGGTCCACACGCCCAGCTCGTCCCGCGATATTCCAAAAGTCCTCGGGCGGCATGTCCTGGCCGTACGGATACTGATGGCTTGCGAACACGACCCCTGATACAGGAAAGTTCACCCCCTGGGCAATCGTTGTCGTAGCGACGAGCACTCTCAGCTTGCCTTGCTCGGTGAGCCACTCGACGAGTGTACGGGTATCCTCGGAGAGTCCGGCGTGGTGGACACCGACACCAAACTCGAGCAAGGAAATGAGAGGGAAGTCCTGGCCCATCTCGTCAGCAAGAAACTGCAGGATGTGGGTAAGGTCCGGGTCAGCATCCGTTAACCGGTTCTCAGCGACCTTGAACGCATTGGCCACACTCCAACTGTTCCGAGGCGTGTTGACGAGCACGATCACCGTCCCACGACGCTGCAAAACCTGCGCGGTCGCGGCAGCAAGCTTCCCTGGCGAGCCAGACACATCGGACCAAGACAAACCGAGGGGCCCTTCGTCCCCAAGCTCCAGCGTCTCAGGTATGCTCAATGTGTTTCGGGTCGTGTGCTGTGTTTCGAGCCGAATCCCGAAGCCACGTCGCTTCTCACCTCGCACAGGACGAGCAATGGAGATGACGCGGTCGTTCGGACTCCACTCGATGCCTAACTCGATACTCTTGTTGCTGTCGGGCGACAGCCAGCGGGCAATGTCCTGAGCGTTGGGGATGAATGGCGTGAGAAGTAGAAATTGCGCGTATCGGCATTCCCTGTTTATAGTGGCCAGCAAAAGCTCCAGCTTGAGACCTCGGGCTTGTGACGCAAGTCCATGCGCCTCGTCCACTACAACCAGCGTCAAAGGCCGCCCAATCTTTTCCTCCCATCCTCCACGCACCAATAGATCGAGCTTCTCAGGCGTTGTAACGAGAATGCGGAACTGTCGTCCCTCGTCCCTATCGGTAAGCATGTCCGCTTCAATTCCGTCAACCTCTAGGGCGGGGCTGACTTTTTCAACAATTACGTCCAGCGGTGAAAAATCACGACGGAGGCGAATCGTAAGCTGATTCACCAGCGCTCTCGTTGGCGCAAGGTAGGCTACCCAGCCCCGCTCGTGATCGAACTGGTTGAGTGCCTGCAGGATCCGGAACTCTGCAATAAACGTCTTGCCACTTGATGTGGGCAGGCTGACGACAACAGAGCGATGCCCGGAGCCCAAAAGGCCCTCTTCGCGAAGCGTGCGCCGCTGAGGTGGTAGCATTTCAAAAATCGGCTGTTTGCGGTTGCGTGAGACGACTGATTGTACAAACTTTGTCACACGACTGTTCACTGCCCGCGTGACGGTCCAAATACTGTTGTCAATCATGGCCCGGGCAGTGCGAGCCAGCAGGCGGGCAAACGTCTCGCGCTCCATCAACTGGCCCTTCGCCGCCATTGTGATGGCGCGATCGAACTGAGCCTCAAGCTGCTGGCGAACGTCGTAATGCCCTTCGATCGAGCCCTGGCAGAAATAGGTGCCCAAGATTTCCGCTGCCTTTGCAAGGTGGTACTGCGACATCAGCTCCCAGGCAGGACGTGCGTCCTTTCGGCGCTCAGCCTCCTCAAGGAAGTCGGGCTCTCGTTCCCGCTGCTTTGCCCGAAGCTCCGCAATGCCTGACTGCACGCCGTCGAGATCCTCCCAACCCTGTTTGCGCAGAAGCCTGATCCAGATGTCCAACACCGTTGCGCTGACTTGATCACCCCAGTTAGCCGAATTATGGTAAATGGATTGCGTATTAAATGTTGACAGCAACCTCCGGACATCAGGGTTCCGATCGCCCAACACCCCCAGACAACCGATGCGGACCAACTCAGACGCCTTCTGTAGCGGCTTGTCTGGAAGCGGCAGTGCCCTCGCCACCTGGAACGCCTCAGCCGCGGCTACACGCAGGGCCTCCGTGTCATCTGATTCCAGCAGATCAAAGACACGCAATTCCAAGGCATTCGCAACAAAGCGAAGCTTATTGTCCGAGACGACCGTGGGGACGCCGACGCCGAGAGTCGATGCGAGCCGCCGGCGGGTCGCTTCATTGTGAACCTCGCGCTTTTTGTCAGCGCCAATCGAGTCAAGTATCCACGAACCGCCGTTCATGGCCCCTCCTCCTGCAATAGTTTCGACCAATCAGAAATGGGGACCGGCAGGTACCATGCAAAGAGTTTGGTTTTGGTCGGCTCAAGGAGTTTCTGCGAGAGCCACTTGCCGCGGCGTTGGAGGTCGTCCTCGTTGGGTGTCGTATCGCGAAGAAGCACCCCGACGATCAGCAACTCTTTGCCCTCGGATGCGAGGAAACGCCCGACCGCCTGCTCATATAAAGTCCGAAAGGGCTCGTTCGTGCAACGGGCGCAGAGCCACTGGAGTAGCGTCCGCTGGATATCCAAAAAAGCCGCGCACTTTTCGAGCTGCCACGCCATCCCGCTGCCGCCGTTCATTACGTCTGGCGGTGTATTTAGATCGGATGATGTTTTTACCTCACCGAACACGAGCAACACCACATCGTCATGTTTACTAAAGCCCACGAGGTCGGCTCCTGGCAGGCTAGCCCGCGGCGTACGCCGGTCTCGAACTGTGTTCCATGGCCAATGAATATCAAGTTCAGAATCAGTCTTGAGGATGCACTCGGCTAAGGCTTCCCCGATCTCCCATCCTTGAAACTCGGGAACTACCTGCAGTAAGCGCTCGACAAACTCAGTCGCCATGCCCGTGGTGGCCAGAGCCCGTAAGTCTGCTTCGAATCCCAAATCCGAATCATATACCCGAGGTTTCACAACCTCCTGCAAGTATTTTGCGAAACGCTTGGCATCGTCGACATGCCGTCCACACCAGGAGATGTTGCCGTGACTCCCGGAGTAACAGGTGATTGAGCCGAGAGCAGTACCCATCACTTGCCTGTCCTCCAAATTAACTTCTCGAGTCCCTTGGTATTGAGACTCCCACTGATGATTTTCTCCAACAACCCCTTAGCCTCCTTCTCCACCGCCAGCAGGTCGGCGCGGATTTCTTCCAGCGGCCGCAGGGCCTTTGGCTTGTAAAAGTATCGGTTGAAGTTGATCTCGTAGCCCACCTTGACGCTGGCCGGGTCGTACCAGGCATCCGGCGCGTAGGGCAGCACCTCGCGGCGCAGGAAGGTCTCGATGGCCTTGCGCTGGTCTTCCGGGCTCGGCAAGTAGCCCGGTTGATGGCATGCCGGGCACTCGAGGAACGGGATCTGCTCGCTGTCGCGAAGTTCCGTGTCAGGCTCGTATTCCACCACGCGCGGTTTGCTACCGATGACAACCTCAAACAGCCCGCGCAGCGGGTCAGGCGCCGTGCCGGGTTTGTGGATTTTATTGATGACCGGCGGTGCGTCGTCGGCACGTTCAGCCGTTTCCCGAAGCGCTTTGATCTCCTTAGGAGTGTAGGCGCGCTCGGGGTCGATACCTTTCAAGCGCAGGGGGCGCTCCACCGTCACCTTCCAGTAGCCGAAGGCCGCGTTGGGGAAGATCTTGGACTGCGCGGTCTCCTCGAATTTGAGGAAGGTATCGAGGATGCGGCGGATGTCCTCTTCGGACAGCTCGCAGTTCTTCTTGCCCAGGTTCTTGCGCAGGGGCTTGTACCACTGCGTGGCATCGATGAGCTGCACGCGGCCTTTGCGGTGCTCGGGCTTCCTGTTCGTGAGCACCCAGACGTAGGTGGCGATGCCGGTGTTGTAGAACATGTTGAGCGGCAGGGCGACGATCGCCTCGAGCCAGTCGTTCTCGATGATCCAGCGGCGAATGTTGCTCTCGCCCTGGCCGGCGTCCCCCGTAAACAGCGACGAGCCGTTGTGCACCTCAGCGATGCGACTGCCGAGCGGGGTGTCGTGCTTCATCTTGGAGAGCATGTTCACCAGGAACAGCATCTGCCCGTCGCTGGTGCGGGTGATCAGCGAAAGCTCCTCGCCCCGTTGCTGCACGACAAATCGTGGGTCCTTGATGCCAGCCTTGCCGCCCATGCGTTCCAGGTCGCTCTTCCAACTCTTCCCGTAGGGCGGATTGGAGAGCATGAAGTCGAAGGTGCGGCCGGGGAAGGCGTCGTTGGATAGGGTCGAATGCTCTGGTCCGCCCACGATGTTGTCGGCGGCATCGCCCTCGCCCTTGAGCAAAAGGTCGGCTTTGCAGATGGCGTAGGTCTCGGCGTTGATCTCCTGGCCGAAAAGGTGCACCGAGACCTGCTTGCCGCGTTCTTTCGCCAGTTGCAACAGGGTTTCCTCGGCCACCGTGAGCATCCCGCCGGTGCCGCAGGCACCGTCGTAGAGCAGGTACGTGCCGGATTCGATCCTGTCGGCGATCGGCTCGAAGATCAGGCGGGCCATCAGCCTCACGGCGTCACGCGGGGTCCAGTGCTCGCCGGCTTCTTCGTTGTTTTCCTCGTTGAATCGGCGCACCAGTTCCTCGAAAATGGTGCCCATGGCGTGGTTATCGAGGCCGGGCAGCCGGACGGTGCCGTCGCTGCCCCGCACAGGGTAAGGACTCAGGTTGATGGACGGGTCGAGGAACTTCTCGATGAGCGTGCCCAGGGCGTCGGCTTTGGCCAGGCGGGGGATTTGGTTGCGGAACTCAAAGTTGTCGATGATCTCCTGCACGTTGGGCGAGAAGCCATCGAGGTAGGCGCGAAAATCCGCCTCGAGTTGCTGGCGGCTGGCACGCGCCTTGAAGTCGCGTAGCGTGAAGGGAGAGGTGTTGTAGAAGGCTTGACCAGCGGCCTGTCGCAGAGCAGCGTCTTGGTGTACGATCCCCGCTTTGTCGAGCGAAGCTTTCATGTTGATCACGGACTGCTTGGTGGGCTCCAATACCGCATCTAGTCGGCGGATTACGGTCATCGGGAGAATGACATCGCGGTACTTGCCGCGCACGTAGAGGTCGCGCAACACGTCGTCGGCGATGCCCCAAATGAAATTGGTGATCCAGGTCAGTTGGCCGTTTTCCATGTTAAACTTTCCTCCACAAAGGTTGCATGCTTTACTAGTGGCGGCGGCACGCCGTATTTCCAGCGCTTATCCTCCTGTTGTCGCTCCCCGCCCCACTCCTTCATGTTAAAGGACGGATTGGAAGCGTCCGAGAAATATTTCAAAAAGAACAGCCTCAGGATAAACCGAAAGTTTTACGAAACAGCGGGTTTTTAAATGTTCAAACCGTAAAGACGCATACTGCCGCAACTGCCTTTTTTTGTTTTATTCGCCAATCACCGCCATTTTTCCTGCCGAACCCCTCACAGCGTCAATTATCTCTTCTTCCCCATTTTCTCAGCTGGTGTTAGCGCTCGTCACGGGGCAGGCGGCTTCCCTTCGCCCGCATCTTTTCCATTGTTCGAGCTTCTTTTTCTATCGAAATAGTACCCGATATGCCAGCAAGTTCTCATGCCGCTCGTGTTGAGCGGCATGAGAAAAAGGCCGCAAACCTCATTTAAAAACCACTACCTCGAAGGCTTGTCCACTGTTTCTTGGGTAGACACGACCCTGTGCGGCGCCGTCCCATCGATAATTGCCGCACCTACGGCTGGCACCGCAATGGCGTCCAGTGAATCATTATCTGAGGAGCAATAAAAGAACTCCACATCATAGCCCCTGTCCACCAAGTCCAAGCCGGTATTTTTCATAAACGTGGACTTCCCTGTTCCCGGACCTCCTTTAATAATGAACACTCTTTTTGCTTCCGGTCCTATAATGTGTTCAAAAAATGAAAAAAACCCCTCCGATGTGTTGTTGCCGGGGAATGCCCTTCTGACCCTGCCTTTTCTCAACTCCCGCCATCTCCTTTCGATGTTCAAAGAAGTTAAATCAATTCTTAATACCAGATTATGCGGAATAAACCTTTCTAGTTACATAAAACAAGGCAATTGAAAGGCGGGAACAAAATAAAAACAGCTCTTCACAATTATGAGCTGCTGATCGTCCGGTTCATTTGTTCCGGTTTACAGCCTGGACTGCCTGCGAAGTATCCTCATGAGAGCCAAAACAACCTCATGGTCGTAACCAGGCCTGTACAGTTCCTTGATAATATCCTGCATTTTCAAGGGAGGACGATAAGGACGCTGCGTGCTCATGGCGTCAAACACGTCGGCAACAGCCACAATCCTGGCAGGGATAGATATCTCGTCACCCTTCAAGTTATATGGGTACCCCGAACCGTTGAGCCTCTCGTGGTGGAGGCTGATCCCTTCGAAAACCTGTGCAGGCAGATCAGACCAGTTAATATTAATAAACCTTGTTCCCAGCTGGGGATGGTAACAAATCATATAACGTTCCTTTTCGGCAAGTTTTCCCGGATAATTAATCATCTCCGGCATGAACACCTTTCCGACGTCGTGCAGCAGGCCGGATAAAGCAACATAAGAAACCTCCGGTTTTTTAAAACCCAGTTCTAGGGCAATGAGCTCGCACAGTTTTCCGACTCGAATGCTGTGTTCCCAAGTGCCGGAGTCGCACTTTTTCATTATTTCCTGCAGAAAATTCCTTAATAACTGCTCCTGCATATTTCGGCTCAGCATAACTCCCTCCACCGTTCTGCATTCCATATCTAGTGTATGATTAAGGAACACTCACTAAATATATTACTATATATTGTCACTTTTTGCAAACTATTAGGGAAAAAATCCTTTATGCAAAAGGAATTTTGTAAGCTTTTCAGGTTTTTTGATTCAGTTTTTAGTTTTTTTGATGTAAAATTATGAATATGATTTCCATGACAAACCTTTTAGTTGGAGGGATAACAATGTCTGTAGAAAAACTAATACGGATAAAAGACCGTGTTAATTTCAACCTGCCGGTGCCCAGGCTTATCGAACTTTCCTTGGCATGCAAAGAAGGGAAACTTACGGATACCGGAGCTCTCAGCGTAAACACTGGAAAATACACAGGTCGCTCACCAGGAGACAAATTTTTTGTGGAAGAACCAACCAGCATTAGCGAAATCAACTGGGGCCCTGTCAACCAGCCCCTGCCGGAACATTGTTTCCGAAAACTCTATCAGGATGTTGTTTCCTACCTTGAAAACAAAGAGCTTTTTGTCTTTGATGGGTTTGCGGGTTCCGACCCCCGCTGCCGGCTTCGCATACGTGTTATCAATGAACTGGCCTGGCAAAATCTTTTCATCCGCCAGCTCCTTATCCGCCCTTCCGCCAGCGAACAGGCCTCTTTCCGGGCCGATTACCACATAATTTGCGCTCCCGGTTTCAAAACAGACCCTGCCGTACACGGCACCAATTCCGAAGCGGTTATCTGCTTCAACCTTCAAGAAAAAATCATAATTATTGCTGCCACTTCTTATGCAGGTGAAATTAAAAAATCCGTGTTTACCCTCATCAATTACATCCTGCCTAAAATGAATATCCTTTCCATGCACTGTTCGGCCAATATTGGAAATAACGAAGACGTCGCCCTGTTTTTCGGCCTCTCCGGCACGGGAAAAACCTCCCTTTCCGCCGACCCCGGCAGACGGCTGATCGGGGACGATGAACACGCCTGGTCCAGGCATGGCATTTTTAATATTGAAGGCGGCTGCTATGCCAAGTGCATCGGTTTAAACGCCGCCGACGAACCGCAAATTTGGAATGCCATTCGCTTCGGAACGGTACTGGAAAACGTTGTTGTTGACGAAACATCCCGCACAGCCGATTACAGCTCCAGGGTAATCACTGAAAACACACGGGCAGGATACCCCATTGAATACATCCCGGACCCCGTTATCCCGGGAATAGCCGGTCATCCGCAGACAATTTTTTTCCTTACCGCCGACGCTTTCGGTATTTTACCGCCAATTGCCCGGCTTAACAGGGAACAGGCCATGTACCATTTTCTCTCCGGTTACACAAGCAAACTGGCGGGAACCGAACGGGGGATTGAGGAACCACAGGCAACCTTTTCCGAATGTTTCGGGGCTCCTTTCCTTCCTCTCTCCCCTGTAGTTTATGCCAATCTCCTCGGTAAAAAACTCGCCGAGCACAAAACAAGGGTATTCTTGGTCAACACCGGCTGGACCGGCGGTCCTTACGGGGTCGGCCAGCGTTTCAGAATAGCTCACACACGGGCTATTGTTAAGGCCGCGCTGGAAGGGGTTCTTGATAGCGTCCCTTACCGGAAGGACCCGGTTTTTGGTTTCGAAGTGCCGCAGGTCTGCCCCGGCGTGCCCGAACAAATCCTCACACCTAAACACACCTGGCCCCAGCCATCCGAATACGATGCAAAGGCCCGTGAACTTGCCGCCCGCTTTATCAATAATTTCAAGAAATTCAAGGACATCCCGGAAAATATCCTCGCCGCCTCACCTGTTGTTGTTTGACCTTCCTCGCTTCTTTCCGGAACCGCGGAACACAAACCGCGGAACTGCGCCTTGACATAAACTATTGCCCGTGTTAATATATAACTTGCTCGATTTTCTAACAAAGGAGCGGAAGTGCTGGAATTGGCAGACAGGCACGTTTGAGGGGCGTGTGTCGAAAGGCGTGCGGGTTCAAGTCCCGCCTTCCGCACCAAATTCCTTGTATTATCAAGCTTTGTGGGTTTTCGATTAGGAAAACGCGCAAGGCTTTTTTTCATGTTGAGGTTTGTATAATGAAATGGGAAGCAATTCCTGGCTATAGAGTATATTACAGCTTCACTGAAAACGGCCAAAACAAAACTGCTGCATCAATACCTCAGCAGTTTCGTACGGCGTATGGTTACAAGTTCTATCTTTTTAGTATAAAAACAAGGCTGACGAGGTTTCTCGAAATAATTACTCCCCAATTATTTTTACCAGGACCCTTTTCCTCCGCCTACCGTCAAATTCCCCGTAAAAAATTTGCTCCCAGGGGCCGAAATCAAGCCGCCCGCCTGTTACAGCCACCACGACCTCCCGGCCCATGACCGAACGTTTGAGGTGCGCATCGGCATTGTCTTCATACCCGTTGTGGCGGTACTGGGAATGAGGTTTTTCCGGAGCCAGCTTCTCCAGCCATTCCTCGAAATCCTGGTGAAGGCCGGTTTCATCATCGTTTATAAAAACGCTGGCCGTGATATGCATGGCGTTGCAGAGCAGCAGGCCTTCCCGGATACCGCTTTCCTTCAAGCATTTTTCAACCAGGGGCGTGATATTCAGGAATTCCCGCCTTTTTTTTGTTTCAAACCACAGTTCTTTGCGGTAGTGTTTCACAAAAACAACCTCCCTTTTCATAACCATATCTGCGTAGCAATGACCGCCAAAGTTGAACAAAAAAAGCCTGAGGCAATGCGCTGAACGGCAGCCTCAGGCTTTTAGTTGCCTTAATAATCCATGGGCGGCATAGGCGGCATGTTTTCTTTTTTGGGTATATCCGTGATCATGACATCGGTGGTCAGGAGTAAAGCCGCGATGCTTGCTGCGTTTTGCAGCGCGCTGCGGGTAACTTTGGTCGGGTCCACAATACCCTTTTCCATCAAGTTAACATATTCGCCGGTAGCGGCATCGAAACCATGTCCACCGGGAAGGCCTTTCACCTTCTCCACCACCACTGAGCCTTCCATCCCGGCATTGGAAGCGATTAGACGCAAAGGTTCCTCCAGGGCCCTCTTTACGATCTGGACGCCCAGGGTCTCGTCCCCCTGCAGATTAAGGCTGTCAAGTGCTTTGGAAGCCATTAACAGAGCAGCGCCGCCGCCCGGCAAGATACCTTCAGCTACGGCCGCGCGGGTGGAGTTAAGTGCATCCTCCACGCGCATTTTTTTCTCTTTGGCTTCAGTTTCAGTGGCAGCCCCAACTTCCAGCACAGCGACTCCGCCCGACAATTTAGCCAGTCGTTCTTCCAGCTTCTCGCGGTCATAGTCGGATTTTGTCTCTTCTTTTTCTTTGCGGATTTGGGCTATCCTTCCTTTGATAGCATCCGGATCGCCAGCTCCGTCGATGATTGTGGTGTTTTCCTTCTCTACTTTGACCATCCTGGCCTTGCCGAGTTGAGCCAGTTTCACGTTCTCCAGCTTGTAGCCAACTTCTTCGGAAATCACCTGCCCGCCGGTGAGAACGGCAATATCGGCAAGCATGGCTTTGCGGCGGTCACCGAAACCCGGAGCTTTCACCGCGACGCACTTTAAGGTGCCGCGCAGCTTGTTCACGACAACTGTGGCCAGGGCTTCTCCTTCCATGTCTTCGGCAATAATCAAAAGCGGCTTGCCTTCCCGGATCACTTCCTCTAAAATTGGCAGGAGCTCCCTGATGTTGCTGATCTTTTTATCACAGATAAGGATGTATGATTCTTCCAGGACAGCTTCCATCCGCTCGGTGCTGGTCACCATATACGGAGAAATATAGCCCCTGTCAAACTGCATTCCTTCCACAACTTTCAGATTGATACCCATGGTCTTGCCCTCTTCCACGGTGATGACCCCTTCGCGGCCCACTTTTTCCATGGCATCGGCAATAATGCTGCCGATTTCAGGGTCATTGGCGGAAATGGTGGCTACCTGGGAAATTTGAGACCTGTTTTCCACTGGTTTGCTTATGCGGTGAAGCTCATCCACAAGAGCGTTTACAGCCGTTTCAATTCCTTTTTTAAGAAAAACCGGGTTGGCTCCTGCTGCAACGTTTTTCAGTCCTTCCTTAATAATTGCCTGGGCGAGCACCACCGCTGTGGTGGTTCCGTCGCCGGCAACGTCATTGGTCTTGCTGGCTACTTCTTTCACCAGCTGGGCTCCCATGTTTTCATTGGGATCCTCGAGCTCGATTTCCTTGGCAATGGTTACACCATCATTTGTTACTGTCGGGGAACCGAACTTTTTAGCAAGCACCACATTACGTCCTTTGGGCCCCAATGTAACTTTCACGGCATTGGCCAGTGTGTCCACGCCCTTTTCAAAAGCCCTCCGGGCCTCTTCCGAATAAATCAAAGCTTTCGCCATCGATTTGTTCCTCCTTTCATTTCACCGTATAGCAAGATACTCTAAATCATCAAAGTGGTTAAATAAGGACGGCCAGGACCTCGCTTTCTTTCATTATATAATACTTTTTCCCGTCCAGCTTGATTTCTGTGCCGGCATATGTGGAGAAAATTACACGATCTCCCGTTTTAATCTCCATGGGAATACGCTGGCCCTTGTCGTTAACCGCTCCCGGTCCAACAGCCAGGACTTTTCCTTCCTGGGGTTTTTCCTTTGCCGTATCCGGGATAATGACCCCGCCAGGACTGACAGTGTCTTTTTCCAGGGGCTCAACTAAAATCCTGTCAGCAAGTGGTTTAACATTCATCAGTATTCACCTCCCGTTGGTTTTGTTAGCACTCTATCGTAGTGAGTGCTAATATCTAATTGCATTATATTTACCGCGCAGTACTGCATTCAAGGGATAAAAATTTGAAAAATGCCGTGGGGTGCTAAATTAATCATGATTATCGCAAACTAGCTTATAATATCTTATCCGGACGCATGCTTTCTCGCTTATGCAGGGAAATTTTAACTCCTATTATTATTTATTTCCCAGTAAATTGACAATTATGCCTTAAAAACTTACGATCGGATTTCAACATCTAAAAAAATACTTTCGGTGGCAGTTTCCTCAATTGCCTTTTGGTTGTCTTTAATAATGCCGACAAAAACATCAACTATCAACGGATCGAACATTTTACCTTTCTCCTTATAAATAATATCAATTGCTTCTTTATGCGTTACAGCCTGGCGATAAACTCTTTCTGAAATTAAAGCCTCGTATACGTCGGCAACACACAAGATTCTCGACGCCAAGGGTATTTCATTACCCTGTTTGCCGTATGGATAACCTTTGCCGTCATATCTTTCATGGTGATAAAGAATATATTCCGCCACATTTGAAAGGAATTTAATATTTTTCAGAGCATTATATCCTATCACCGGGTGCATCTTAATTATTTCAAATTCATCATCCGAGAGCTTGCCAGGTTTTTGCAATATTGCTTCCGGGATACCGATCTTTCCGATATCATGCAATATAGCTGAAATGGAAATGTCTCGAATAACTTCACTTGATAGATTCATTTTTCGGCCGATTGTTGTAGCAATATTACAAACACGCATGCTGTGGGAACCCGTGTAATTATCACGACTCTCAATAAGTTTTGACATCGAAATTACTGTTTGTAAATATGTATCATGTTTTTCCTTTTCTAGCTCCATCTTCATTGTCATATCCAGTGTAATTTCCAGCGCGTATTTTATTGATCCTTTGTTATCAAATATTGGTATGGCCGTTTGCTCAACATAAAGTTCCATTTCTTTTGAAACGCTTATCTTTTTGTTTCCTTTATGGATTTCTCGAGTTTGAAATGTTTTTTTTACAAGACAATCCGAACATATGTATTCTGACCCAAAAACTTCATAACACTTTTTCCCGATTAATTTAGAAGGTTTTGCCCCTACCAGCCTTCCTGCTTTTTCATTTATCATTAGAATATCAAATCTCGGCGATACGGCAACTAGAAAGCAAGGCACATTTGAAAATAGGTTTTTGAGCAAAACATCTTTCTCTCGAACATGATTTTTTTCATAAAAATAATCAAAAACAATATATATAATTAGCAATAAACACAATAAATAAAACCACCTTACTGCAATTAATCCCGTTAAGTCAAATCTTTTGTTATAAACTGTTGATAAATAAATAAAAATAATGGCCATGATAAGAAATGCTAAACGTTTCATGAATAAGTAGTCTCCTAACTGCGTTTTTTTATTATATAATTATATTTAATTTTAGTCTATTGGTCCTATATTTTCTGCCGCTTACGTCCTAATTCGCCATTGCAGTAATAATTCCTGCCTCTTAAAAAAATTCATATACCGTAAACACTGTTAGTATTTTCTTCTTTTGGTCCTTGAAAAGGAGTTAAAATGTGTTAAGATATTCTCATTGGTTCAGTGAGTAATACTCTTCCAATTTACAAGAGCGGTAATCGTGTTTATGATGAAGGAGAAAATGTATTATGCGTCCAACAATAAAAATTTCTGGCCAGTCGCTATCCGTGCCAGGATTGATGAATCTTCTGGTTGTATACCTTGTCTGGAGCAGTACATACCTGGCTATTCGAATAGCCGTGAGGCCAGGCAGCGGCTTTACGCCTTTTGCTCTGGGAGCATCGAGAATGTTAATTGCCGGCCTGATCCTCCTGGGGTTAGCCTATTGGAAAAAGCAAAGGATCATTCCTACCGCAGCCGAACTATCCCGGCTAGCCGCATCCGGCATTTTTCTCTGGCTTGGAGGAAACGGCCTTGTCATTTGGGCCGAACAGGTGGCCGACTCCAGTTTTACCGCCCTTATGGTCTCATCCGCACCCATTGCCGCAGCCGTCATTAATGCTGTGATTGCTCACCGTCTTCCCTCTCTTCGCTTAATGGGCGCTCTATTATTGGGCTTTGGAGGACTGGGCATCCTGGCAGCCCCTTCCATGCTTAAAGGCGTTTCCCTCGAATTTTACTCCAGTTTGGCTCTCTGCTGCGCTCCCGTTATGTGGGCTATCGGCTCCGTTCTTCAATCGCGTCACCCGCTGGAACTATCCGCCACAGCATCTTCTGCCTATCAACACCTGTGCGCTTTTTTTGGCTTTCTGCTGGCAGCCCTGGTACTCGGTGAACCCATCCCTCATCCCACCACGGAAGCGTTGATGGCCTGGTCTTACCTGGTGCTTTTCGGTTCGGTTCTCTCTTTTACTTCTTATATCTCCAGCCTGCGTCTATTGCCAATCCATATTGCGATGACTTACGCTTATGTTAATCCGGTTATTGCTCTTTTCCTCGGTTGGTATTTCCTGGATGAACCCGTTACCACCTGGACACTTATTGGAGCGGCCTTGGTGGTTTTGGGAGTAATGGGCGTCTTCCGGCAAAAAAACCACCAGCAGCGTAAAGAAGTGCCCAAAAGCCTATGCGAAACCGTTAATACCCGCTAATACATCTTTATTTGTTCGACAGCAGTCAATATGTTTATTAAAAATGCTTGCGAGTTTTTATTTTAAAGAAAACACGTAGGCATTTCTATTTATTTTTACCTTTTTTCTACATTAACAAATCGGCTGGCAGTGTTATGATATTTTACGCAATTGCTCCACGCGATAAAATAGGGAAAGCCATGGGAGCCTTCGGCATGGTTTTTGTAGTGGCACCCTCCATTGGACCTACTCTGGGAGGTTATCTTGTGGAGTATGTCAACTGGCGCTGGATTTTTACCATTAATATACCGGTCGGCGTCATCGGTTTATTCCTGGCATACCTGGTGATACCTGAATTTAAAGGTATAAACCCGGGCAAATTCGACCTGTGGGGTGCCCTTACTTCCGCATCGGGTATGTTTTGCCTTCTATTCGCTTTATCCGAAGGACCATCCTGGGGCTGGACCTCTGAACCAATCGTTTGCTTGTTTTATTTCAGCCTTGTGTCCTTCGTCCTCTTCATTTACCACGAACTGCATACTCCCGAACCTTTACTCGATTTACGCATTTTTACCAGCCCGGTTTACACTGTCGGCAACGCGGTCCTGGTTGTTTTGACCTTCGGCATGTTTGGAGCGCTTTTTTACATTCCGGTATTTTTGCAAAGCGTACGTGGTTTAGGCGCCCTGCAGTCCGGAATGCTGATGCTCCCGCCCGCCCTGGCATCCGCAGTAATGATGCCCATAAGCGGCGCCCTATACGATAGAATCGGCCCCAGGCTGCCGGTACTGACAGGTATCCTACTGCTTGCGCTCAGCACCTTCCTTTTTTCAAAGGTGGACCTCAACACACCATTGAGCACCATTATCTTTTGGAATGTATTGCGTTCCATGGGAATGGGTTTGACGATGATGCCCACGCAGGCCTCGCTGATGTCCGAAATCCCGACGGAAAAGGTAGGACGCGCCTCAGCTGTAAACAATATCATTGCCAGGGTATCCGGCTCATTTGGAATAGCCGTGCTGACCGGTATTATGACCGGCCGAATGGCGCTCCACACTGCCAATCTAAACTGGGCAATCTCCGCCTCAAACCCGCTGGTTTACGGCCAGCTGTTGGAGCTTTCGGAAAGCCTTGCCGGTTCAGGTCCGGAAAGCGTGCCGCTGAATAACATAACCTTATCAATTATTGGAAAAAAATTTGCCAGATGTCTTTTGTCCAGTCGATGAATGACCTGTTCATCATTACTTCCGCATTTGCGCTGCTTGCCTTTTCCCCGGCCTTGATACTGAAGAAAGGCCATGATAAGGCTCGTGCCAGGGAAACTGTAATTGAATAAGACAAAAGGAGGAGCAAAATGGGCAGGAAAAAGATAATGGCCCTGGTCATTCTGGCAATCCTGACCGGGGCTGGTTTAATAGCCTTGTACTTTGGCTATAACTCATATTAGTATGTTTCGACGGAAGGTGACCCAGTTGATTCCGGTAAAAATCCGCTTCCCGGAACTTCCCAAGCTTAATGCCAAGCTGGGAATGAACGTCACGGTTAGAATTCACATAAGGTAAGGATGTGCAACTATTTATGAAAACGAGTAAATTTTATAAGTCTGCCATGCTGATCGCCGCCTTGCTCATTGTCGTGCTGGTTTCGTTCCTGCTTGTTAAACCGGCGGCCCGGTTGCAGGTTAAAACCGTTTCCGTTCCTGCCGGCCAGTTTTTCCCCATCGAAATAAGCGTTGCCAATACCCAGCTGCTCTTGAAAGCTGGTATGACTGCTTATGCCAATATAGTCGTGGAAACCAGCCGGCCAATACTGGCGATATCAAAAAACGCACTGCTGGAAAGAGACGGCCGGCAGTATGTATTCGTTTTGAAGGACGGCAGGGCTAAGCTTGTTCCCGTTCTCACCGGGTTAAGCGGCGAGAATGATATAACCATCCTGGAAGGACTGTCAAGAGGCGATCAGGTTATCGTTTCTGGCGCCGGCCAGGTAATGGAAGGCCAGCCGGCTAAGGCCAAATCCTTTCAGTAAATATTTTAATACAAACTGGTTATCATAAATCTAAACATTATTTATACCGGTGATTATAATGCCCAAACAATTTATACCTTTTATCCCTTTAATCTATACTTTAATTTTTGCCCTGATTCTCGTGGCTGTTGTGCCCAGAAAAGATATTCACCGGCTTTCCATTTACGGAATCCTTTTTGGGGCAATAGGCGATGTTTTTGTAATTATTTCCGGAAAAGTTTTCGGCCTGTTCGAGTATGTTAATTACGAACCTTTCGGTCTTATGGGCATACCCTTCTTCGCTCCCATCTCCTGGACGATCTATTTCATACTATATTTCTATTTCATGCCAAAGGAAAGGCCATTTATATATATTTATGTAATCTCCGCCATAGGATACAGCATCTTATTCGGGAACCTGCTCGTAAACCTCGGGCTAATGATCTATCATTACAACAGGCTTATCCTGCCTTTGATCACTTTCTCCTTCTGGTTTGTTTTGATCACTTGGGGCTACTTGAAATTGACAAAAACGAAAACCTAAATTCTCCATAAGCCTCCCTGCATTGCACCATACGCCATTTTTAAGCATTTTTGACCTCTTCTTGCGAAAAAATCCGGATAAACCTTTCCACCAAAAAGGGGTCAAACTGTGTCCCTGCGCAGCGCTTTAATTCGTTTACGGCTTCCTCGTGAGACATAGCTTTCCGGTAAAGCCGGTCGCTGGTCATGGCTTCATAGGCGTCAACAATCGCCAGAATACGGCATTCCAAAGGGATCTCCATCCCTTTCAGCCCAAGGGGATACCCGCCGCCATTCCACCACTCGTGGTGTTTCAGTATCCAATCGGCTATAGCCGCTAAGTCGGGCGACGACTGGGCAATCCGGTAACCTATTTCGCTGTGTCTCTGCATCTTTTTAATTTCGTTGGGAGTAAGGGGTGATTTTTTTAATAGAATGCTATCGGGTATCCCAACCTTGCCAATATCGTGAAAGCGGGCCAGCAGGCGCAAATCCGAAATGTTCTTTTCGGATAGCCCTATGGCTGAAGCCATATCCAGGGCAAGCTTCTCCACTCTCTCCGTGTACCCTTCCGTGATAAAATCTCTCGCCTCCAGCGCGCTCATAAGCGCCTGAACTATCGTGTTGCGGTTGCTAAGCCGTCTGTGCAGCTTTTCACGGTACATATTATTATCAGCTTCCCTGTAAAGATCCGTAATGCTGGTTGCGCTGTCATCCCTGACGGCAAATCCCACCGAAACGCTGAGCGGCAGGCCTGATCTGGCCTCATTGTGTTTGACGATGCCTTCCCTGATCCTGCGGTATCCTTCTTCCATCTGTGCATCCGTCACATTTTTGAGAAGCACGGCAAACTCGTCTCCTCCAATACGGGCTATAACGCCGTTCTCCCGGAAAGCGCCTTTCAGCACCCTGGCGGCTGCCCGGAGCAGCTTGTCCCCGCTGTCATGCCCAAGAGAGTCATTGATAAGCTTGAGCCCGTCCACATCACAAACAAATATCCCTATTCTTTCCTCTTTTTGATTAATTTGCTTTATTTTTTGTTGAAAAAAAGTACGGTTGTGCAAACCCGTTAGCGAATCATGAAGGCTGAGAAATTTTAACTTCTCCTCCAACTGCCTGCGCTCTGTTATCTCCTGCTGCAACTCCCGGTTTGCTCTTTCCAAATCCCACGTCCGTTCTAGCACTTTTCTTTCCAGCTCGTCCCGGGCTGTGCGCAGCTCTTCTTCCGCTCGCTCGCGCTCGCACATTTCCAGGTGAAGTTTTTTATAAGCAAGACTCCCTTCTATTGATATGACGAATTTTTCCAAAACGTTTCTTAGCTGATTAATGAAAATATCATCAAAACCGTAATCCTCTCTTTTGGAATACAATTTCAAAATTCCCAAATCACCAAGAGCAAAAACTATACAGGAACCGCTCTCCACCTCCCTGTGCTTCGCCGTCCTAATAACCGCATTTTGCTTATTGTTCAGGATGAGATAGCCCTTCTTATTCACATTTTTAAAAAGAAAATTCTCCAGCGACATTGTTTTTCTTTCCTTGGTATAGCAGTCAGGAACCGCATAAACAAGAGTCGCGAAGCCATCATCTTTTTCCCCGGGCAGGTGCTTGTTTTTAATCCACAGGGAAACAAATCCCAGATTAAAGCGAGCCATCAGTGTTTTTAAAAAGTTGTCGCAGTTTTCGACAAGATCAAGTGACCTGCCGATGGACAGAGACAACTCGTAGAGGATCGACATATCTCTAATACCCTTTGTAAAATCTATGCTGTTTTCACTCATACAAGACACCCACAACTATGGTTTTATTGAAAAATTCCAGAAACCCTTCACCGGAGGAAGATATTTCGCCCAAAGAAAGAATCCCCTGCAAAGGCTGGTTCTTTAACAGCTTTTTCAGCACTTCTTTTACCGCGCCAACCTCTTTGTCAAAAGCCTCCTCCAGGAACAGGACCCTGGAAATGCAGTCAATAACAAAAGGCATTTTTATATCCTTGCCCATGGCGGGTATACATTCCGTAGCGGCCTTGACCGCTGCGTTCAGCAGCGAATCACCGCTGCCTTTCAAGATGCCAAGAACAGTATTCTCAGGTACCTCGCCGACACAAACCAGTTCTCCCCGTTCGTTTACAGCGATGGGATCACGCACAATATTTTCCGCACCCTCTTTTAAGATGCCGAAAGGATATCCCTTGGCTATCTCAAAGAAATTATCGCCGGCAAACATCTTTTTGCTGTCCATTTCCACAACCCGGCGATAAACGCTGAATGCCGGCTCCCAGTTCAACTCGGCAACCACGTTCTTTTGGGTGCGGGTGGCAATCAGGGGACCCTTTATCAACTCCCAGCCGTGTTGCACGCCTAAACAGCTCTCCCACCGGATAAAACACACAACAGCTGCATTCAAAAAAAACCCTTCCTCCGTAAATATGCACGGCTTCTGTTCGAGGCTGAGCGAACCGGCACCGCCGCCCAGGTAATTGACGGCATTGCCCAGCTTGTTGAAAACAGACATGAGAAACAGTGATATGTTCGCGGCTAAACCGTCCACCATGATCAGCGCAGTATACTTTTTCTCCATCTGTTCATGGATGTTTTCCCATTCCTGCGGCAAAGAAAAACTCTCTTCTTCCAATCCACTGATCAAAAAAGGTTTCTCAACAATGGGTACACTGAGCACGAGCGCGCCTTTACGGCAACTTTTTTCGCCATAAATCAGCCCAGGGAAAACGCCGCCGAAAAAACTTATGCCGCTGCTGGACAAAACTTCAATCAATTCCGAAATGTCCAGGGAATGTTCCTCGGCAAGAAGAATCATGACGGACTCGTCCCGCCCGACCTTTTTTTCTTTAACCGCCGCCAGTATTGACTGGACCGTAGGTTCAGGTAAATACATCTTGAAACACCCTGCCTCCGCTCGGCCAATTGTAAATTGTAGTCCCATTCCAATAATTATATCTATTACTATTGTTCTACATTTTTCATTCATTTCCTCTATTATTTGATACCATTCCATTCCCCTGGCAGGCAAAAACAAAGCACCGCACCAATCATGTAGACGGCATATAGAGCTAATTGCTATGTTCAGGGGGCCAAACAGCACAAGCGTTGAAAGGAACG
>JANLFJ010000025.1 GCA_024655825.1 Peptococcaceae bacterium
CAAAAATGTACCCGCACAAGGCGACAAACAGGACCATCCACATGTACCGCGTGATACGTTCTGATTCGGGTTTCATGCTTGCATTGGTTTGCAAGTCTGACATAATTTTCCTCCTCCTTTTTTAATAAAATGCGCTTCCTGTTAAAGGGGTT
This sequence comes from Peptococcaceae bacterium, assembly GCA_024655825.1. Classification (NCBI taxonomy): domain Bacteria; kingdom Bacillati; phylum Bacillota; class Clostridia; order Eubacteriales; family Peptococcaceae; species Peptococcaceae bacterium. The sequence goes on from JANLFJ010000025.1 coordinate 153, forward strand.
TAATCATAAATTATCTCAATAGGCATCACCTCCTTATTTTTAGGGCACCTTCTTCCCTTTGAAATTACATCATGGTCAGTCCCCCGCTGATGCTGAGGGTCTGGCCGGTGATATAGGAAGCCTCGTCGCTGGCGAAGAAGACCACTCCCGCCGCAATGTCCTCGGGTACTGCCAGGCGCCCGAAGGGTATGGCTTTGAGCAGGGCTTCGGCCAGCTTGGGCCTTTCTTCCTTCATTTCCGCAAAAAGCGGCGTATCGGCGGGACCGGGGCAGATGCAGTTCACGTTTATCTGCGCCCTGGCGCCCTCGCGGGCCAGCGACTTGGTAAAGGCAATAATGGCTCCCTTGGTTCCCGCATAGACTGTTTCCCCGGAGGAACCGGCGCGTCCGGCGTCGGAGGCGATGTTGATGATTTTACCATACTTGCGCTCCAGGAAGTATTTCCAGACGGCATGGCAGCAGTTCACGTTGCCCCGGTAATTGATGGCAATGATCTTGTCCCAGACGTCCTCAGTGGAATCGGCAAACGGGCCGAACTTATCCCAGCCGGCGTTGTTGACCAGGATGTCGATCTGTCCCCACCTTTCCAGGACATCTTTAACCATGGCGCAGGCCTGGTCGTATTTGGTCACGTCAAGCTTATAGGGCATGGCCTGGCCGCCTGAGGCCTCGATTTCCGCGGCTGCCTTTTTGGCCCCTTCAAAATTGAGGTCAGCCACCACCACCCTTGCCCCTTCCCGGGCCATTCTCTTAACGATACCCAGTCCAAGACCGCTTGCCGATCCTGTAACAATGGCTACCTTGTCTTTAAGTCTCATCTTGATCACCTCTTTATTATTTGTCTTGAAATTATTAATCTACCTGTCCTGGAATTTTGCTTCCCTTTTTTCCAAAAAAGCGGAAATGCCTTCCCTGCCGTCTGCGGATTCGAAGCACCCCGTAAACAGCCTTGCTTCGTAAAACAACCCCTCCTCGAGGTTGGAGCCAGCCGACAGCACGGCTTTCTTGATGTGGGACAGGGCGATCATGCTCTTGGCAGCCAGCTGCCCGGCCAGTTCCAGGGCGGCCTCCAGGACTTTCTCCTTCGGCACGACCCTGTTCACCAGGCCGATGCGGAAGGCCTCTTCCGCCTTTAAGTTGTCGCCCGACCAGATCAATTCCATTGCCCTGGCCTTGCCGATAATTTGAGGAAGCCGCTGCGTCCCGCCGAAGCCTGGAATAAGGCCGAGCTTTACTTCCGGCAGCCCGAACCTGGCGTTTTCACCGGCTATGCGAATATCGCAGGCAATGGCCAGCTCGCAGCCCCCGCCCAGGGCATAGCCGTTCACCGCGGCTATATAAGGTTTGGAGCTTTCGGCAATCCGGCCGAAAACCCTCTGCCCCTCCCGGACAAACTCCTGGGCCTGGGAAGGGGACATCCCCTGGAGGGCGGCGATGTCCGCCCCCGCCACGAACGCCTTGTCGCCCGCCCCGGTGATGACCACCACCTTGATTTCTTTATCCTTTTCCAGGGCGGCGATCAACTCGTCAAGCTCCTTGATCACGCCGGCATTCAAAGCGTTGAGGACTTCGGGACGGTTTACGGTGAGAAGCCCGACCCTCCCTTTCTTTTCCAGTTTTAGTGCTCCCATAACAACACCGCCTTCACCAAAATACGGACATTCAAATGAAATTTATTTCTTAATCCCCGCCAGCTCTTCCGCCAGCTTTTTCTTCTGGTCAAGGTTGGCCAGCCTGGTAATCATAACTTTCATGGCCTGCGGCGAACCGGCGCCGTGCATGGACTCCAGCTGAGCGGTCCCGCCGGTGAGGCTTTCCAGCAGGCGGACCATCCTCATTCTGTTTTCGGTAGGCACCTCGGCAACCCCCTGGTAGTACTTGCGGATCTTCGGTCCAATCTCAGGGTTCTTGAGGTCGTGTTCGGAGGGCATGGTCGCCAGGATTCCCCCGGCGATGTCATGAGCCAGGCGGCCGATTTCATAAATGTAGCGGGTAACGTTGAGCTTTACTGTATTTGCCAGCATGTTGTTCACAAAGCAGCCGCCCGAGGGCAAAGTAACGCCTTCCGCAGAGCAGGCGATGGCCCCGCAGTACAGGGTTTCGTTAAGATGGACCATTTCCGAAAGCTTATCCCGGATATGGGCGGCACTGGTCGTCCCGTTGTAATCGGCGATAGCCTTGGCCGCCCCGATGATGACATCTGCCACCCCGGCCTTGCACCCGCCGTAGTTGGGCCGGTGGAACGAAGCGAACCGCTCGACCATCATACCGGCAAACTCCGTTTCGCCGAACAGGAAGACCCTCTCCCAGGGAACAAATACATCCTCCAGGATGGTCAGGGCTTCGCCGCCGACCATGCCGTACCTGGCATTGCCCAGGTCGATGTCGGCGTCCTTTTCAAAATACCTGCGCGCATCGTTGGTCTGCCGGCCGAAAACGTGGGTGACACCCGGCGCGTCCACCGGAACGGCGCAGCTCACCGCGTAATCCTTGTCTTCCGGGCCCATGGCCGTGGTGGGCATGATGATGAACTCATGGGCGTTGACTATGCCTGTCTGCTGCAGTTTGGCCCCTCTTATCACGATCCCGTCCTTGTTTTTGCTGACCACGCGTACGAAAAGGTCGGGGTCTTTTTGCTGGCTGGGCTTCAACATCCGGTTGCCTTTGGAGTCGGTCATCACACCGGCCGGGATGATGTCGTTTTCCTGCACGTATTTGAGATACTCTTTGAACCGCTGGTGGTACTCCGTCCCGTGGGCCTGGTCAACCTCGTAGGTCGTGTTGTACACCGAATTCATGGCGTCAAAGCCGGCGCAGCGCTGGAAACAGCTGGCCGTTTTCTGGGCGATCATCCTGAGCATCTTGACCTTGACCACCAGGTCGTTCGTGTTCTGGTGGATATGGGTGAACCTGTTGATGGGCTTCCCCGTCAGGTGGGATTTGGCAACCATCAAGTCCTTGTAAAGCGGGTCATGCGCCAGGTCATAGGTCAGGGCGGCGCTGTTGATGTGGGGCTTGACCAGGGGATGGTCCACCACGGAATCCACCTTTTCTCCCATGATGTAGACATTCGGTTTCAGCCTGCGGAGAGATTCAACATATTCCGCACCAGTTTTCATCTTTTTTCCTCCTTCGTTTTACTTGTCTTGCTGGTAAATATAGAACCCTCTTCCCGTTTTCTTGCCGAGATAGCCCGCCCGCACCAGCTTTCTTAACAGCGGGCAGGGACGGTACTTGTCGTCGCCCAGGTCGCGGTGAAGGGTTTCCATAATCGCCAGGAGCACGTCCAACCCTATATAGTCCCCCATGGCCAGCGGTCCCAGGTGCATGCCGGAGACAGGTTTAAGGACGGCGTCAATGTCTTCGGCGCTGGCAACTCCTTCCATCAGGACAAAGGCCGCCTCGTTGATCAGCGGCATCAATATGCGGTTTAAAACATAGCCCGGTGATTCGTTGACAACGATGGGTTTTTTGCCTAGCGACCTGGCAAATTCAAGCGCTTCCGCAAAAACCTCCTCGCTGGTGGTCGCCGCTTTTACAACCTCCAGAACCGGCATAGCGGGAGGAGGGTTAAAGAAGTGCAGGCCGAAAAACCGGTCTGGACGTCTTGTGCACGCGGCCATTTCGGTCGGACTGAGGGCTGAAGTGTTGGTGGCAAACTTCGTTTGAGGACCGCAGAGTTCATCAAGTTTGGCGAACACCTTTCTTTTGATTTCGCGGTCCTCCTGGACCGATTCGATGACCCAGTCGGCACCGGCCAGCACTGCAAAATCGGTAACGCCTTTTATTCTCCCCAGCAGGACCCTCTCTTCCTCTTCGCTCATTTTCCCTTTCTTGACCGCCTTGTCAAAGTCCGCCTTGATTTGGCCGGTGCTGTTCCCTAGCAGTTCTTTGGCCTCGGAGGTCTTCCCTTCGGCAACCTTGAGAAAAACCCGGTACGGAAGGAGCAGCACCTCGTGCCCGGCCATGGCCGCGACTTCGGCCACCCCGGAACCCATGGTCCCGGATCCCATGACCACAACCTTTGCCATCTTGTCGCCTCCTGTTCGTTTTTTTAATATTTAAACATTGTCACGATCATGTTTTCCCGCCGGCGGGCTTCCGGCCTAATCCTTAGGGATAAACAGCCTTCTCGAACACTTTCAGGTCATGCCCCGGCAGAATGTAATCGGATAGTTCCTCGATCCTCTTCATGGTCCGGTAATAGTCGAAAAGATTAACATGGATGCCCGAGACGATGCGTTTCAGGTGGCTGGCATGAGGGTTGCCCGTCCAGTTTTCGTACTGCGGCAGGGTGTCTCCGGCAATCATGCATTTACCTGCCTCCGTGTTTACGAGAACGCCCTGAAAACCTGGGGTGTGTCCGGGCAGGAATATTAAGTCTATACCCGGCAGGAGATTATAGTCGCCTTCAACGGCCACCATCCTCTCCATGCTCTTCAGCCACTGGGGATACATACCGATCTGGTAAGACTCGTAATACACATAATGGGGCGGCAGCGGGCTGATGGCATACTCCAGCTCCTTTTGCTGCACATAAATCTTGGCCTTGGTGAAAAGGGCGTTGTTGAAACAGTGGTCCCAGTGGAGGTGGGTGTCAACCACGAAATCTATGTCTTCGGGCCTTACCCCAAGCTTCTTTAAAGCGTTGAGCGGTTTTTGGTCCTCGCTTTGCTTGATGGGATGGTGGTATTTCCTGGCCCACTCTTCGTCGCTCCCGCCGGTGTCCACCAGCACCAGCTTGTCTTTCCCCTTGACCAGGAAAGCGGTAAGCGGGGCAATAATCTTGACGCCCGCATCGACCTGGTAAGTGAAGTTTGATTTCTCGGCAGCCTGAAACTCACCCGTGTTGATGGGTATTACCTGGTATTTTTCCATTTTCTACCCTCGCCTTCTTTTATATTTCGACACATTTCGACATATTTCGGATAAAACGTGTCTTTCTCCTGCCTCCTGGCCAAAAAAAAGGGCAGCTAATTTCTGGATGCGACAAGGTCGACAAGCTCGCTGAGGCCAGGCAGGCCAGGCAGGTTCTTAAGCAAGGCAACCGACTTTTCTATTTTCTCCTGTGGAAGGGCTAACCGCGCACAGTCCCTGTACTTGTCAAACAGTTCCTCCTCGGTCAGGGGATTGCCGGGATCGCCCTTGGCATCCACCACTTTTTTGCTGTACGTTTTGCCGTTCTTCAGCTTCACTTTCACCTCGGTGTCCCAGGTGCCCCTGAAATAGGCGACCTTGGCCATTTCCGGGTCGACGTGCATGGCCACTTTTTCCATTGCTTCCCGGACCTGCGGTTCCCGCACCTTGCTGTCGACAAAATGCTCCAGTTTCACTTCCCGTTCCAGCAGGGCAAGGGCCACGCAGAAATTCATGCTGAACTTTCCTTCCAGCCCCGTTCGGGGCCGGGGATAAATCAGGATATCGTTGGCCACGGGCTGCACTCCACACTCAATGGATTCCACTTCCTGTGGTTTCAGGTCGTATTCCCTGGCCAAAAAGAGCATGGCGTCTATCCCGTTGTGTGTGCCTTTGCAGGAAGGATACGGCTTGATCGACAGTCCGGGGGATTCAAATTCGAAAGGACTGCCTATCGTGTCCACGATGCGCTCAAGGTCGTATTTCTCCGTGGTCACCTTGGCAAACCCCGCCTCTCCCTCAAAGGCGCGAGGCGAGGCGGTAAACCCCTGCCCGGCCAGCAAAGCGGCCATCAGCCCTTTTGCCGCCGCTCTCCCGGCATGAAAGGACTTGGTCATGGTGCCGAAATTTATTTTCAGTCCCGAGGCCTCGCTGGCGGCTATGCCCAAAGCATTGGCCATCTGTTCCCTGTTCAGGCCTATTATTTTGCCCGCCGCCGCGGCGGCGCCAAATATGCCCAGGGTGCTCGTCGTATGCCAGCCCCTGCTGTAATGGCTGGGGTTGAAGCCCCGGCTGATGGCGCAGGCCACCTCAACCCCTATAATATAGGCCTCCAGCGCTTTTCCCCCGGTGATCCCGGCCTCTTCGCCCACGGCCAGCACGGCAGGGAGCACCACGACGCTCGGGTGCCCGGTCATGCTTGAACTTACGTCATCGTAATCTAAAACGTGGGCGGAAACCCCGTTAACCAGGGCAGCATGGTAGGGGGAATTCTTTCTTCCGCGGCCAATAATTGTTGAAACAGGGTCACCGCCCATCGTTTGCACATAATTACAGGCTATCTCCACGGCAGGCTCTTGCGACCCCGCCAGCATGCAGCCCAGGCAGTCGACAAAGAAGTCCCTGGCTTTTTCCCGGACAAGCGGCTTGATTTTATCCAGCGAGGTCCCGCATACAAAATCCGCCAGTCTTTCCGTAAACAGCATTGCTGATTACCTCCCCTTTTTCACCCTGCCGGCCCGCAAGCGGGCCTACCAGGCTGCATCCGCCGTCGTTTAAAACATCTCCACCAGTTTTTTGATATTATCCAGTTTTTCCAACTCCATAACGGCCTGGTAAACATCATCCGCTTTCTTTTGCGGCCAGGTCAAAGAAGTCAGGGACCGGTATTTCTGGAGCAGGTCGTCCTTTGTAGCCGGCCTTTCCGGGTGCCCCTTCGGGTAAACGTGCATCTTCTCGTACTTTTTGCCGTCTTTGGTCACAACCACGGCACGGGTCACCAGGCCACGGGGATATTTTTTGTTGAATTCCGGGTTCGGCTCGATAAACGTCTTGTTCATCACTTCCCGGAAATCCGGATCATTTAGTGTTTCCTCCGTAAAGTCGCCGAGGGTGACCTGCCTCCTGTTCACCGCTGAGGCCACGCAGAAGGGAATGCTCAACCTGGCTGCCAGCACGCTTTCCGGGTTATAGGTGATCCCCTGCCCTTTGGCCAGTTCTGTAATACTCAGGTTTATCGCCTTGATGTCGTCTTTTTTCAGGTCGTTCTCCCTGACGATGTCCAGGACCGCCTCAATCCCGGTATGGCTGCAGTGGATGGTGGGATAGAGTTTTACCGCGTCCTGCATGATCAAATACTCCTTGCCCAGCCCTTTTGTCAGTTCGCCGACCTGCGGAGAGGCGGACATGGCATTGCAAAAACCTGTTTCATACTCCAAAAGTCCCTTAGGCCCGTTGGCGCCCTTTTTGATAATCATGGCGGCCATCACGCCCCGCATTGCCGCCCAGCCGGGATGCAGGCTCTTGGAAAAGTCGCCCTTGTCGATACAGTACCTGAAGCCTGCCGCCTGGTCCACCCCCAGGCCAATGGCTTGTTCGGCCTCTTCTTCATTTAGTTCCATGAGCCTGGCGGCGGCGGCGGATGCGGCGATGGTGCCGGCCGTGGCGGTGGGATGCCAGTATTTGTAGTGTGTTCTGCCCGTGCCGTTCACGGAGTTGCCGGCACGCGCCCCCACGTCGAAACCGAGGATAAAAGCCGCCAAGGCCTCTTTCCCCGTGGCTCCCGTTTTTTCAGCCAGGGCCAATGTTGCCCCTAAAAGGCCGGCCCCCAGGTGCGATACTGAATCAAGGTGAGTATCGTCAAAATCTACCGTGTGCACCATGGTGGCATTGGCCAGGGCCGCATTGAGGACCGAGGTCTTAAATCCGTCAAACCAGACCGTCGCCTCCGGCTTGCCTTCCAGTTCCTTGACAAGTTCAATGATCCAGCGGCACTCTTCAGGGGCGACGGTGTAACCGGCCACCGCGCAAGAAAGGGTGTCGAGCATCACCTCTTTGGCGCGGGTGATGACCTCCGCCGGAATATCTTCGTACCTGGTTCGGCTGACTAACGAGGCCAGCGCAGCGCTTGGATTCATGGTTATCACTCCCTGTCGCGTTTATCACCCTAAAGAACGCTGTTCTTCACCCAAACATATCCTTCCATGATGCGGCGCGCCGTCCTGTCATAAGCCGCACGCTGCAGTTTGACCCCTTCAGGCGTGATTTCAGCCTTGGCCTCAACTTCAATCACGCCGCCCGGATGACCGATCCTGAGAAGCGTCTTCTTCTTCGCTTCGCCGGACAAGAGGTCGTAAACAATGGTGCCGGGTATTCTGGCCGCTGCTCCCGTGCAGACGGTCCCCGTGCCGGGGTAAGTCTTGTGCATGCGCAGCATGAAGAGAAGGCGAGAAACAATATCCGCGTCGGAAGCGTTTACCGTTTCGCCTGTTAAGAAAGACTTGTACGCGGCCGGCTTGCTGACAATAGCGAAAAACGGTATATACGGGCTCTTTTTCGTCGCTTCTTCCAGTGTTTTGGCCAGGCCGATCTTGATGGTAGCCGTGCCGCGGATGGCCTCGATCTTTTTCATCAGTTCCTTGTCGGCCTCGATCTCGGCGGGCGTCTCGGTACCTACCATCCCCAGGCTTTTTGCTTCGATGAATACCAGGGGGTTGGCGGCGTCGACTATTGAGACTTCAAATTTGCCGTACCCGGCCACATCCAGGACATCCTTGGAATTACCGGTGGGCAGGAGTTTCCCGGTAATTGCCCCGGCGGAATCGGAAAAGTCAAGCATGATCTTGGCCCCGGTTCCGGGTACCCCGTCGATCCTGTGGGTGCCCTCGACGGCGGCTTTCCCGCCCACTACCGGGACATCAGCAATAATGATGCTGTTGGTGTTGGTCTGGTGGATGCGCACCTTGGTGACAGGCTCCTTCGCTTCCACCATACCCTCGTCGATGGCGAAAGGCCCGACTCCTGCCGAGATATTGCCGCAGTTCCCGCCGAAGTCGACAAAGTCGGTCTCGAAGCTGACCTGCGCGAAGGTGTAGTCCACGTCAGCGTCCGGCCGGGTCGGCGGCCCGATAATGGCTAGCTTGCTCGTCAGGACGTCCGCGCCGCCCAGGCCGTCGATCTGCCTCAAGTCGGGGCTGCCGAAGATCGCCCTGATCACCTTATCCCTTTTTTCGGGATCGGCCGGAAGCTCGTTCCTCTTGATGAAGATTCCCTTGCTCGTTCCTCCCCGGTGGATTACCACCCGGTAAGGCGTCATCTGTGGATGCATAATCTTCCCTCCCATTCCTTAATAGTCTTTACCTTTTAAAACCCGTTCTTTTTTCCAACTGCCGAACAAGCCCTCCCGCCTCGATCAGTTCCAGGATCGGGCCGGGGAGGACGGACCCGCGGTACTCGCTGTTTTGGGTAATATTTTTAATAATCCCTGTCAGGGGATAAATCTCCAGTTCGTCCCCATCGTTAACCTGCGCCGCTGCCGTCGATTCGATCACCGGCAGCCCAATATTTATGGCGTTGCGGTAGAAGATGCGGGCAAAAAATTCGGCCACCACCGCACCCACACCGGCGTGTTTCAAAGCTATGGGCGCCGTCTCCCTGCTGGAACCGGATCCAAAATTTTTTCCCGCCACGATGATATCCCCGGGGCGCATCTTTTTGGGGAAATCGGGATCCACCCCCTCCATGGCGTGGGCCGCCATGTCCGCATAAGAAAGCTCCATGTACTGGGCAGGCGAGATCAGGTCCGTATTGATATTGTCGCCGTATTTGTGCACTCGCCCCCTGATGATGTATTCTTCCATTTTAAAATCCCCCTTTACAGGTAACGGCGCGGGTCGGCGATCCGCCCTTCCAGCGCCGAGGCGGCTACCGTGGCGGGCGAAGCCAGGTAAACCTGAGCCTCTTGGCTGCCCATCCTGCCGTTGAAATTGCGGTTGGTTGAAGAAATGCAGCACTCTCCGGCACCCAAAACCCCGGAATGTACACCCAAGCAGGCCCCGCAGCTCGGCGCCAGGATCACCGCTCCCGCTTCCACCAGCGTGTCAAGGATACCCGCCTTGGAAGCTTTCAGCCAGACATCCTGCGAAGCCGGGCTTACCAGCAGGCGGCAGTAAGGCGCCACCTTTTTACCCCGCAGTATTTCCGCGGCCACCTCCAGGTCGTTCAAACGGCCGCCTGTGCAGGACCCCAAGTAAGCCTGGTCTATTTTTATCCCTGATACAGCATCGACCGGTTTTACGTTATCCACTTCGTGGGGACAAGCCACCATCGGAGCGAGCTCGCCCGCATCGTAATACATTTCGCTGGCGTAAACGGCGTCCGGGTCGCTGGCAATCTCCCGGCTGTAATCTCTCTTTCCAATGGACTCCAGGTACTCAAAAACTTTTTCATCCGGTTCGATCATGCCTGTTTTGGCACCCGCCTCCACCGCCATATTGGTGATGCACATTCGCTCGTCAAGCGGCAACCTGCGGACGGCGTTACCGCTAAATTCCATCACCTTGTAGGTAGCCCCGGCATGGCCGATGTCTCCGATGCTTTTCAGGATCATGTCTTTGGCCATCACGCCCCTGCCGGGAACGCCGTTCCAGACGAATTTCATCGTTTCCGGGACCCGTAGCCATATTTCACCCGTGATGAGCACACCGAGCATTTCGGTTGAACCTATGCCGGTGCCGAAACACCCGAAAGCCCCGGCCGTGCAGGTGTGAGAATCGGTCCCCACCAGCAGTGTGCCGGGCAAGGCGAATCCGTTTTCCGCCAGCACCTGGTGGCACGGTCCCCGCCCCTCAAAGAAGTTTTTTATCCCGTATTCGCGCGCCCAGTTCCTGGTAAACGCGAGTATATCGGCTTGCTTGACGTTGGCAGCCGGCGAATAATGGTCAGATATTATCACGACCCTGTCCTTGTCCCAGATGGAAGCTCCCAGCCTTTTCATCTCGGCGGCTATTTCCACCCTGGGACCGAGGATGTCGTCCATCATGGCGCAGTCCACCCCGGCCACGACTATATCGCCCGCCGAAACTTCCCTTTTCCCCGCTTTCTTTGCCAGTATCTTTTCAGCTATGGTTTTTCCCACTAGCGGCTCACCTCATTTTGCTTTTGACAAGCCAGGTTTTTATCAGCACAACATTACGCAATTTATTTTAAGATGCAAAAATTATGCCATACTGAAAACCCATCCCTTTTGCGGGATATGTAAAAAAGGGCGTGTTTCAGCAGCCCTTTCTCACCTTAAAAATGAAACATTTTTTAATCTCTTTTAGGAAATGTTAGCGCTCCTCCACAGGGTCGTCCGGCTTATACCGAGTTTTTCGGCTATTTTCGCCTTCTGGCGGGGAAAAATGGATTCCAGCTTATCAACGAGCGCCGGGGAAAGGTCCTTTCCCTTCTTGTCCGGCCGGTAATTGTACTGCCTGACAATATCATCAAACAGCCTGTCTTCTTCTATCGATGAAATAACCATTTCCCTGATCACATCGTCGTTCAGGGCGTCCATGCTTTTATTCTTGAAAAACAGGCTGAACCTCTCCGCCACGTTTTGCAGTTCCCTGATGTTCCCGGGCCAGGAATAGGAAGTCAAAACCTGCCCGGCGCATTCGGCGATGTTATCGGTAAAATATTTCACGTTAAAATACTTTTTCAAGAAATGCATGAACAGGTCGACGATATCCTCCTTGCGCTGCCGCAGGGGAGGGATGGTCAGGTGAAAAACGTTCAGCCGGTAATAAAGGTCGTCGCGGAAATCGTGCGGTATCTTGTCCTCGATCCTGATGTTTGTAGCGGCAATAATCCTTACATCCACAGGTATGACCCGGTCCCCGCCCACTTTCATTACTTCTTTTTCCTGCAAAACCCGCAGCAGCCGCGCCTGCAGGCCCCGCGAGATTTCCCCGATTTCGTCGAGAAAGATGGTCCCTTCATGGGCTATCTCAAAAAGCCCTGTCTTGCCGCCTTTACGGCTGCCGGTGAACGCACCCTCTTCGTACCCGAACAGTTCGCTCTCCAGCAGGTTTTCAGGCAGAGCGGCGCAGTTGATGGCCACGAAAGGCCTGTTTTGCCGGGCGCTGTAATTGTGAATGCTCTGGGCAAAAAGCTCTTTGCCCACGCCCGTTTCCCCGTAAATGAGGATGTTGGAATTGGTTTTGGCGTACAGCTTGGCTTTTTCCACTTCTTCCCGCAGTATTTTTGACTTGCCGATGATGTTGGCGAAAGTGGCCTTGGCGGTGAACCCCTTTTGCTTGGTAAGCAGGCGAATTGCCTGCTCGGTTTTCTGGATTTCGGACACCTTCTGGAAAGTCGCCACGGTCCCCACAACCGAACTGTTGATTTCAATGGGCACTTTGTTGACCACAATTTCAATACCGTTTACGTTTTCCACCGCTCCGATCACAGGGTTGACAGATCCACCGCTGCAGTCCATGCTTATTTCCGGAAGGACTTCGGAAACCGGCTGTCCCAGGACTTTGCCGGCATTCACTCCCAGGATTTTTTCGGCGCTAGGATTGTAAATTATTACGCAGCCGGATGAGTCAGTGGCAATCACTCCGCCTTGCGAGAAGTCGAGTATGGCTTCCATGGTCTTCGTGCGCTCTTTTTCCTTGCGCAGGGCAAGGGCCATTTGCTTGGCCTCCTTGATGGCGCTGATAATCGTTTCTTCTCCGGGATAAATCAAGATACTGGGAATATGCAGCGACTCCGCTATTTCATTGGAAAGGCTTGCTCCGACTACCACGTCAATCCCCGCGGCCTTAAGCCGCTCCTCAAGTTCGGCGCGTTCCCGGAAAACTATGGGCACCGCTTCCACACCCGTAATCTTTTTTAGCTTCGGCAGGTTGCAGAAAATCGGTTTTTGGTAGCTGACCATTGCAATCTTCTCACCCATGGCCTTGGCCTTCAGTACCGCCTCGATATAGTCGACGGCGGTCAGCTGGATTTTGACCACAGGATACTGGTGAGCCCGAACAACGGCGGCATTGGCCCCTCCTCCCACGAAAACCTCGATGCCGTCCTCGTAAGCCTGCTTTACCTTGGCCAGCAGGGTTTCCATCAGGCCTTCAAAAATGGTCACCTCCAAATCCGGGTCGTTTATCTTTTCGATGGCATCGCGAGTTAGATTGTTCAGCAAGCCATAAGTCAAACAACCGATCCGCACTTTCCTCATCAAACCGCCCCCCCGTTATAAAATATTTATTTGGATTCAGTGTTTATATTTTAAATTGCTAATTTTTACTCTATTTTTATCTTCTTTCGATTGCCGTCCTTTATTATTATACAATTTTTCTCCCCGCTTTGTACGATTGAGAAAAAATTAACTTAGTTTCACCTCGCCGGTTTTTTTTTAAAATTAAACATTATCCCCGGCAAGGTTTACGTTGGAAATATTGAAAACAGGCTTTTTCTCCAAATGGCACAAATATTGCATTATATATTTTTTATAGCAAAAATTTTCAACAGGTGGTGCATTTAATATGGAAAAAACAACAACAAAGCTCCGCAAGCTGCTGGCCAGGGATAAAATCCTTGTTGCTCCAGGCACCCATGACGTCCTCACGGCAAAGATCATCGAAAAAGAGGGGTTTGAGGCCGTTTACATGACTGGTTACGGCACATCGGCAAGCGTCCTTGGCCAGCCGGACGTAGGTCTTTTAACCATGACGGAAATGGTGCAACGGGCTTCCAACATTGCGGAAGCGATAACCGTGCCCCTTATCGCCGACGGCGATACCGGCTACGGCAACGCCGTCAACGTGGCCCGGACAGTGCGGGAGTACGAAAAAGCGGGAGTAGCCTGCATCCAACTGGAAGACCAGGTGGCTCCCAAAAAGTGCGGCCACATGATGGGCCGGCAGATCATTTCGGCGGAAGAAATGGTGGGCAAGATCAAGGCCGCCTGCGACGCCAGGAGAGACCCTGATTTTATGATCATGGCCAGGACGGACGCCCGGACCAACTACGGCATCGAAGAAGCCCTCGAAAGAGGTAAACTATACGAGGAAGCTGGGGCGGATATCCTCTTCATCGAGTCGCCGGAATCAATCGAGGAGATGAAGATGATCACAAAAAGCTTCAAGGTTCCGGTGCTGGCCAACATGCTGGAACACGGCAGGACGCCTCTCCTTTCGGCCAAGGAACTGGAGGAGATCGGCTATGACCTGGTCATCTTCTGCGTGGCTTCCACCTACGTGGCGGCCAAAGCCGTCACCGACCTGATGCGGACGCTGAAAAAGGAAGGCACGACCAAAAATTACCTGGATAAAATGATCACCTTTGAAGACTTCAATAAGCTGATCGGTCTCCCTGAAATAAGGAAAATGGAACAAAAGTACGCCACCGGCCGGAACATCGACGCCCCCGAAGGGCGCTGACGCTCATAAGAATTTTAGCACAAAAAGCAAAGCGGCCCACCATTGTTGGGCCGCTCCGTTTTTTGTGCTGGTTACCGTTTCAAGGAAAACACCGCTGTCCCGTCCTTTGCCGTTTTTTTAACCTTACCCCTGTCAAGAAGGTATTTCAGGTGCGCCATGGCCTCACCCGCCGCAAACCATTTCTGGGCCAAGGGGAATTGTTCCCAGGAGCGGAAAGTGAGGTCCCAGGACATGCAGCTGGCTACTTCATAAGCGCTCATCTCCCCATCCCGCAGGATGGCGAGGATCTCGTCCAGCCTTGTTTGATGGTGGGCCTTCAGCTCGGCGATCCTTTTCCGGCAGCCGGCGAGCAATCTCCGGTGGCCCGGCAAGACCAGGTCAATCTCCATCCCGCTCACCTTATCCAGGCTTTTCAGGTAATCGCCTAGCGAATCGAGGTTTTCCTCCCACAAGGAAATGTTGGGCGTGATGTCGTCAAGGATATGATCGCCGGAAAACAGTATTTTTTGTCCGGCTTCGTAAAGGCACATGTGCTGCGGGGTATGGCCGGGCGTTTGCACGCAGGTGAACACATAGTCTCCCACCGCGATCTCATCGCCGTCGGCGACATGTGCAAAGTTCACTTTTTTCTCCGCACCGTACCTGTTGCCGGGATGGTCTTTCAGGGCCTCCTCCAGGTGGGCGGCGGAGAAACCGTGCAGGCGAAACAGCGAACCGATGTTCTGCCAGTACGCCCTCTGCCTCATTTTGTCGATCAACTCCGCGTCCGCCCTGCTGCAATACACGCGCGAACCGCCGCCGGCTAAAGAGGCCAGAAGACCATAGTGATCGGCATGGCAATGCGTGATAAAAAACTCTGTTTCACTCAAGTCTACCTGAAGTTCTCGCAGACCTTCCAGCAGGTATTCCCTGCATTCCGGCCTGTTAAAACCGCTGTCCACCAGGAGGTTTTTACCGCGGCCCCTGATCAGGTATGAATTCAGATACTTCAAAGGATTGCCCGGAAGCGGGACTTCAATCCTGTATATTCCTGCAGCCACTTCTTGAACCAACGAAAACACCTCGCTAATTAATAAAATTTCGCCAGAATTTTAGATTTGCTTTTCAAGTTATTCCGCACTTCATGGGCAAGTTCCTCTTTTTAAAGCAAAATATTTATTTCAAGTTTTGGTCGACAATTGCCCGCAGGCTGTCGCTTTTCAAGAGCCAGCGTCCCGCCAGCCCGTTACGCGCTACGGCAATTTCGCCAGACCTTGTTCTTTTTCCGCTTTCTCCAGGGTAGTACAGGGAAAGCTGGAGCCGGTAGACCTTGCAGTCAGCCCCGGCTTCTTTTTCGAGGAGAGAGAGTTTATCTATCGCCATGCGGGGAAGTCTTCCCAGCATTTTTTGTCCCACCAGCCAGTAACTTGCCTCCGAATCGTCCAGTCCCAAGGAGGCTATTCCTGCATCGTCCTGGTCGAAAGCCGTAAAGACCAGCCAGACAGCCTGTTCTGGTCCGGCTTGGAGGAACGGTTTTTCCGGCTGGCCGGCGGCCTTCCAAACCATCATCTGGTGTGCCGTGTCCACCTTTCCACTCGCGTGTGTGCGGCTGTTTAGGAAATGGACGCAAAAATGCCCCGGAAAGTCGTTCCCCCTGATTTTTCCGGCGCCGTGAGGCATCCCGTTGATGGAAGCGGCTATTCGCCGGAACCCGGCTTCCAGCACCACAGCCCGCCGCTGCCAGCTCCACCTGTCGCCGTAAATTCCCCTCAGGACCCGCGTGTCCTCTGCCGTTAACGGCTGCACATCGGCATGGTAAGTCCCTCCTCTCCTCTGTACCTGGAACCTTTTCCCCGTATCCACATCTGTGAGATAAGCGGAGACATACACTGGGAAGAGCGTTTTCGCTTCTTCCCATGATAGGGCTTCGCCGTAGAGCCTGCTGCCTTTGCTGTCCTGGTTTCTCTCCCAGCCCGGCTCGTTTTTGCCGGAAAGGGAAAAAAACCGCCAGGCCGCAGCCAGCAAAACAAGTGTGAAAATAAATTTCGTCATTTTTCGTTTCAAGGTCAAACACCAACTCAACTTTCACGTTCTTTATTATTATTTGATATGAGAAACAGCCTGTCACCATGTCTAAAACATCGTGCTATAATAGCAAGGAAAGGAGGAGATTTTTTGAAATACAGGCTGTTCTCAATCGCTGCCGCCCTGTTCTTTCTGCTGGTTTCGCCTTGCTTCACTGCGGCAGCCGCTGCACCCCTGGCAGAGAAATACAAAGGAGAAGGCTTTTCTTTTTCCCTCCCGGCAAACTACCGCCCGGACGAACCGCCAAGCGGCGACGGCACTTTTTTTGCTTTTTCCAGCCCTTACAGCACTTTAAAGGTGTTCGTCCAGGAGTTAAGCAGCCGGGTACGGGCCGAAACATACATTGAATACAGCAACCGGCAGCTTTACCTGGGCAAAGCTGGTTTCAGCCTGCGGCAAAAGCAAAACAAAACGGTGAACGGATACCGAACGACGGCCCTGGTCTATTCCCGGCCGCCGCTTGCCTCCCTGGGCAATGACCGCAATTATTACCGGGAGGTCCATGTCACCGGCAAACGTAAAAACATGGTGGTTACTTTCTGGGCCAAGGCGTCGCAGGATTATTACCTTTTACTGGAAAAGGACCTTGAACTGGCGGTCCAAAGCTTCCTGGAAAGCACCAAACCCCTGCCCGGCAAAGCGCCGGCACGAACCGCCTTAGTCTCGCCGCATATCCGGTACACCGGGAAAAAAGTCACCCTGGAAATACCTCCCGGCGAGGTTGTCTGGGGCAGGTTCTGTCCCGGCGTGCCTTTTAACGCGGATTCTTACGACAGGATGCTGGACAGCGAAGTTCGCCTTAACCATAAATTCGAATTCCTTATGACGTACTGCAGATTTCCCGACAATAAACCCTTCCCCGCGGAAGCCATTGAAAATGTCTACCGGGACGGGCGCGTGCTCATGCTGACGCTGCAGCCGTTTGACGGTAAGACGGACTGGGTTGCCATCCCGGAAATTATAGACGGAAAATATGACGCGATAATAAAAGAGTGGGCCGAAGGCTTGAAAAAAATCGGGGAACCCGTCTTCATCAGGCCGCTTAATGAAATGAACGGCGACTGGGACCCCTGGTGCGCCTGGTTTTATGGGAAGGACACCGATTTGTACGTCCTGGCCTGGCGGCACATCGTCGATATTTTCAAGGAAACGGGAACAAGCAACGCCCTCTTCGTCTGGAATCCACACGACCGCTCTTATCCTGACTTTGAGTGGAACGACCCTCAACGGTACTATTCCGGGAGACGCTTATGTCGATTGGATCGGCCTGACCGGCTACAACAACGGAACAAGCCATCCTGCGGATACCTGGCGTGAATTTGACGAAATCTACCAGCCGCTTTATGCCGACTACCTGGAGCATTACCCCGGCAAGCCCTTTATGATTACGGAATTCAGCTGCAACGAGACGGGGGGCGACAAGGCCCACTGGATTGAAAAGTGTATGGCTTCCCTGATCAAAAACTACCCTAATATTAAAATAGCCACGTGGTTTGACAGCCGGGACAACGCCTGGTTCTACCAGCTTAATTCTTCGCCCGAAGCCTTCGCCGCCTTCAAAAAAGGGCTCCAGGACGGCGGCTGGCTGAAGCAGGCTGTTTTCATAAATGAAATCCCCCACTTCAGCGAGAGTAATTCCAGTCAGCTTCCGCCCCCAGGACCTGGAAAACAAAACTGACCGGCACCGCCGTCCTGCTTTTGCTGTTGAGACGCAGGATTTATCAATAAATAGTCGAATATGGTATGGTGTGAAAATAATTTCACACCAGAAAAGGACGTGAAGACGGTGCCGTTTAATGTCACGATCAGGGTCCGTTTGATTATTATCCTTCTTTTTGCCGTTACGCTGCCCATCATCATTGCCGGGTACTTTATGACCAACCAGGCCGAAGCAGCCCTCCTCAATGAAAAAAAGGCCAAGCTTTTCGGTTATGCCCGCCTGCTGGAAAAGCACCTTGACGGGACATACAATGATATTTTGGCTCAAAAAGGGGCGCTGAATAAAGACCGGCTGACCAAGATAAAAATACTCAACGAGGCCCTGCGCGAATACACTGACGAGGTGGCCCTCACCCACCCTGGATTGGGCATCGGCTACTACTCAAAGGAACTGGACGCCATCCTCACTTACGGGCCGGAGAAAGAATTCGCCCACACCATCGGCCAGTCGATTTTCCCTGGCCACCAGGGCTATACCGTCATGGAAACCGGAAAAGAAATGGTCCAGATCGGCAAGCTGGTGCGCGGCCCGATCATGAACTGCATGGTTCCCATTATCAGGGAAGGCGAAATTATCGGGTATATCTGGTCAAACGAGCTGCTCGCCGATATTGAAGCCCAGATCGGCGCGATGGATAAGAAAGTCCACGAGACCATCATCGTCGGTCTTTTTTGCGCGCTTATACTTTCCTATTTCCTGACCGGCACGATTGCCAGGGATGTGGAAAAAATCAAGGAAGGAATTAAAAACCTGCATAAGGACATGTCCTATCGTTTTCCCCCCTTGCGCGGCGAATTTGGCGAAATAGCAAAAGCAATCAATGAAATGTCCGAAGCCCTCACCAACATGAAGCAGCACACGGAGAACATCGCGGCAAGCACCCCGAACGGCCTGGTAACCCTGGACAGGCAAGGGCTGGTCACCATTTTCAACCTGGCCGCGGAACGCATGACCGGGATACCGGCCAGGGAGGCTATCGACAACCACTACCGCCATGTGTTCCACGACTGGCCGGAAATCATCAACATCCTTGATAATGCTTTCCGGGGAGAACTGTACCAGAATAACGAACTGTCAATAAAAGTAAACGAGCGCCAGCTGCCTGTTTTGCTCACTACCTCGGCCCTTTTGAGCGCCAGGGATGAGCAGATGGGCATCCTGGTCATCCTGCGGGACCTTACCGACACAAAAAAACTGGAAGAACAGGTCAGGCGCGCAGACAGGCTGGCCGTTACCGGGGAACTGGCCGCTGGTGTGGCTCACGAAGTGAGAAACCCCCTTACGGCTATTACCGGCTACCTGCAGCTCCTGGCAATCGACTTTGACCACAACGACCCCCGCCATGAATTCACCCGCATCATCAGCAAGGAAATCGACCGCTTGAATCACCTCATCGACCAGCTGCTCTATTATTCCCGCCCACTGCCGCCGCAGTTTTTGAGCGCCGACCTCAACAGGGTCATCGAGGAAACCCTGCTGCTGATCAACAACCCCGCCATCCGTAAAAACGTGACCATCAAAACCAAGCTTACCCCCGGCCTGCCTCCCGTCAAAATCGACCTGTTCCAGTTCAAACAGGTCCTGATCAACATTATTCTCAACGGCATCCAGGCCATCAAAGACACCGGCACGGTCACCCTGCGGACTTCGTACAAGCCCCCTTCATCATTTGTCTGCCTGCAGGTTGAGGATACCGGCTGCGGCATCCCGCCTGAGCACATCCCCCGCCTTTTCGACCCGTTCTTTACGACCAAGGAAAAAGGAACCGGCCTGGGATTGGCGGTCGCCGACAAGATCATGGAAATCCATCACGGTTATATCGAGGTGGAAAGCCAGGCCGGCAAAGGCACCGTGTTTTCAATTTACCTGCCGGCCAAAGCGGAGGTGCCAAACCATGATTAACAACCCTTCTTATACCATACTCGTGGCCGACGATGAACCCAATGTCCGTTCGCTGTTAAGCAGCCTGTTAAAAAAAGAGGGGTACAAGGTTATTACGGCCGGCGGCGGGCAGGAGGCGCTGGACCTTTTCCGCCGGTTTTCGCCGGACCTGATCCTTCTCGACGTGAGGATGCCGGGAATGGACGGCCTGGAAACCTTTAAAGCCATCCGTGAAGAAAACGAGACCGTCCTGGTCATCATGATGACCGCTTACGGCACGATCGAAACCGCTGTCTTGGCCATGAAAATGGGGGCTTTCGATTACCTGACCAAGCCGTTCAATTTGGATGAAATCAAAGTGGTCATCAGCAAGGCCCTGGAGGTGCGCAATCTCAGCACGCAGCTCGTGGCGCTGCGCCAGGAATTACTGGGCAAGTACAGCCTGGGCAGCATCGTTTTCAACAGCGCGGCCATGAAAGAAATACTTCAGGTGGCCGGCATCGTCAGCAAGAACGACACCACCGTGCTGCTGAGGGGAGAAAGCGGTACCGGCAAAGACTTGCTGGCGCATTATATACATGCCAGCGGCCCGCGCGCCCAGGGGCCATTCGTCAAAATCAACTGCGGAGCCTTGCCCGAACAGCTGGTGGAAAGCGAACTGTTCGGCTATGAAAAAGGGGCTTTCACCGGGGCGACCGCGCGCAAGCCGGGGAAAATCGAACTGGCCCAGGGCGGGACCCTTTTTCTTGACGAGATCGGAGAAATCAGCCCGGCCGTGCAGGTCAAACTCCTGCGCGTTCTTCAGGACAGGGAATTTGAACGGCTCGGCAGCACGGAAACGCTGAAGACAGACGCGCGCATCATCGCCGCCACCAACAAGAATCTGGAGGAAGCCATGGCGCGCAAAGAATTCCGTGAAGACCTCTTTTACCGGCTCAACGTCATTCCCATACATATACCTCCCTTACGGGAAAGGAAAGAAGACATACCCCGCCTTGTCGAATACTTCGTCCAGCGCTTTTGCCTTGAACTGAACCGCCCGGTAATACCGGTGAGCGAGGAAACGATGGCCGTCCTAAAGTCTTACCACTGGCCGGGCAATATCAGGGAACTGGAAAACACCATCGAACGCGCGGTAATCCTGGCCGCCGGCAAAAAAATCACTCCCCAGGTCCTGCCGCAGAACATTTACAAGTACAAGAACAGCCCGCCCGAAGTACTGCCTTCACCGGGGGAACGTTCCTTAAAAGACGTGATGGCGGACATCGAAAAACAGATCATCAGGAAAGTGCTGGAGGAAACGGGCGGCAACCGCTCCCGGGCCGCCGAAAGGCTGAGGATAAGCCGCCGGGCCTTGTATTACAAGCTTGTCGAGTACGGGCTGTCAGAGGAAGAGTGATGCAAATAACTTCTCGTGGAAACGGCCGGAGTGTGCAAATAAATGCGCACTCCGGCCGTCTTTTATACCGTTTTATCAAGGTAATGTTCCCTTTTTCCCCGGCATTCAGCGGCTGAGCGCTTCATGCCCGGCGCGGCGACCGCCTTGGCACGGTTATTGCAATTACAAGCGGCGAAATTCAAATTTTAAGGAGGTCGAACAACAATAATGATCAAAAAACTGACAAGAGCCTGTGTCGTAATGGTCCAGCGTTACCTGCCAGACCCTTACCTGTTTGCCGTAATCCTAACCTTCCTGGTCTTCATTATGGGTCTGGTCATCGCCGGCAAGACTCCCCTGCAGATGGTCCTGCACTGGGGCGACGGCTTCTGGAGCCTGCTTGCCTTCTCCATGCAGATGGCCCTCGTCCTGGTCACGGGGCATACCCTGGCCAGCAGTCCCCCCTTCAAAAAGCTCCTGAGCGCCATTGCCGGCGCGATGAAAAACCCAGGGCAGGCCGTCATGACCACCACCCTGGTCGCGCTGGTCGCAGCCTGGATTAACTGGGGCTTCGGCCTGGTTATCGGAGCGCTGCTGGCAAAAGAAATGGCCAGGAAAGTCAAGGGCATAGACTACCCGATGATCATCGCCTGCGGCTACATCGGCTTTTTAATCTGGCACGCCGGTTTTTCCGGTTCGGTACCCCTCACCATTGCCACCAAGGGGCATTTCCTGGAAAAGACGATCGGCATCATCCCCACTTCCGAAACCATCTTCGCCATGTTCAACGTGGTGCCGGTCATCATTCTGCTGGTGACCCTGCCCATCCTGTGCAAGTTCATGATGCCCGATGAAGACAAAATAATCGCTATCGACCCCGCCCTCCTGGCTGGCGTTGAACCGGCAGCCGCCGTCCAGAAAGCCGCCCTCACCCCGGCCGACAAAATTGAGAACAGCGCCGTTATCTCCTGGCTGACCGGTCTGATGGGCCTCGTCTACATCGCCTGGTATTTCGCCACCAAGGGCTTCAGCCTCAACCTTGACATCGTCAACTTCATCTTCCTCTTCCTGGCCATCATCTTTCACGGCACCCCCCGCAGGTTCCTCAACGCCCTGGCTGAGGCGGCCAAGGGCACGGCCGGCATCATCCTCCAGTTCCCCTTTTACGCCGGCATCATGGGGATGATGACCAAATCCGGCCTGGCCGCCATTATTTCCCAGTGGTTTGTAAACATCTCTACCCCTCTCACATACCCACTCTTCACCTTCCTCAGCGCGGGGATAGTCAACCTCTTCGTTCCTTCCGGCGGCGGGCAGTGGGCGGTCCAAGCCCCCATCATGGTTCCTGCCGGTATTGACCTCGGCGTTTCCACCGCCAAAACCGCCATGGCGGTGGCCTGGGGAGACGCCTGGACCAACATGATCCAGCCGTTCTGGGCACTGCCCGCCCTGGGCATTGCCGGTCTTGGCGCCCGCGACATCATGGGCTACTGCGTGGTGGCCATGCTGTTCAGCGGGATTATAATCGGGCTTTGCCTGATGTTCCTCTAAACAAGGCCGGCCAGCAAGGCCTTGCCGCGGCCATCCGGCTTGATCCGCAAAATAAAACATTCGACAGGCAGGCCCTGGAACTGAAAAACTCCAGGGCCTGCCGTTCTTTAAGGTTATGCCTGCAGAGCAATCAATACTGCAGGTGAAAAAACTTCGCCTTAATACTGCCTTCTTTAACCGCCAGAAGCGCGGCGCTTACCGGCAGGGTAAACCTTACCGGCCCGGCGCTGCCGGGATTCAGGTAGAGGACGTCGTCTTTTCGCATTTCCGCCGGCTGGTGGGAATGACCGTAGATGACGGCCCCGAATCCCGCAGCCGCAGGGTTTATCTCCAGCCTGGCCAGGTTATGCAATACGTATAACAGCAGCCCGTCGCCCGCATCGACCACTTCGGTTTCCTGAAATTTGAGCGCCCACCAGCCCCTGTCGCAGTTGCCCCTGACAGCAACCACCGGAGCGAGGCGCTCCAGTTTTTCGATGACCTCTTCGCCGCCGATGTCGCCGGCATGTATGATCAGGTCCGCTTCCTTGAATAAATCCAGCACGCCGGGCCGGACAAGCCCGTGCGTGTCGGAAATGACCCCCAGCACTTTCTCTCCAGCCATTCCCCATACGGCCCCTTTCCTTGCTTGAGCAGCTTGAGCAATTACGGACGTTCAAGTAAAAATCACCGCGGGAACCTGCCTACCCGCTTCCAGACCCAGCGGTGCAGGCTGTGGGGAAAGCGCACCGGCTCCAAAAACATTAAGATGCACTGGCCATAAACGCAGTTGATGCCTTTTTCTCTACAAAAACGGACCGTTCTCTCCGATTCAGCCCCCTGCTGCAGCCAGACATTTTTTATCCCGGCCGCATATGCTTCCCGCACAATCTCTTCGGCCGCAGCCGGCGGCACAACCGCCACCAGCCCGTCAACAGGTTCGGGAAGTTCCCTGATACCGGCATAGCAGCGGTCGCCCTCCACGCTTTCCGCATTCGGGTTGACGGCAAATACCCGGTAGCCTCTGGCCTTGAGCTCCCGGTAAACCAGGCTGCCGAACTTTTTTTTGTTCCGCGAAACACCAATTACGGCCAGCTTTCGCTGGCTCAAGAATTTATTAACCGCCGCTTTGCTTGCCACGGGTGTTCCCCTCCCGGCGTTTGTTAATTCACCGTTAAGCCGTTTTCTTACTTATATTTATTAGAATTCCACATTGATTGAAAAATCCCTCCCTTTAAATTTTCCAGTTTTCTCCCGCTTGACGAACACATGTTCGCTCACTTATACTGGGATCACAACACCCTTTTAAAAGGGGCCGGTAAGTACGCGCACCATCCTCCTGGCCGACATGAACGCCTTTTTCGCCAGCGTCACGCAGGTCCTGGAACCGGAGCTCCATTGATGAGCCGTCGGCAACATCAAAAACCGCTTCGGGGAAGCAAGCCTTTTGCGGAACAGTTTCCTTTTGGAAGCGGGGGTGTTCTACAGCGGCGGGAGACAACAGGATACGGGAAGGCCGCCGCGCTTTTTGACCTGAACGGCGGCAAAAACACGCCAAGAACAAGTAACTCATATCTGTCTCAAATTCATGGTTTCCATGCGTCCGGCTCCGCTCCAGGCAGGCGCGTTTGCTCCCGGCAAGCGCCTGATTACCTTGATCACCGTGCTCCCCTGTGTCATGTAAGCAATCGCCGCAGAAATAACGGCCGCTATTTCATCATCCTTCTCCGTATCAAGAGCGGCAGCGGAAACTTCCGCTTGTGACTCCGCTTTCACCGTTTTAACCTGGGCCGCATTTTTTTTACCATCCATTCTTTTTGATGTCCAGCTGATCACGTTGATTACATAAACCAGGAAAATCAGCTCGATAAAAACAACACCCATCCCAATTGCTGTGACTGTTAGGCCAAACACCATTTTTTCCATTTCGATTGCTCCTCCTCTTTTTCAACCTGTTCAAACAATGCTACCCTCCAAGATAACGAGACAGTTTAAATCGCTTCTCCTTTCCACCTCCTTATCGCAAAAAAATGAGTATTCCAAGTAAACCTCCGGTTTCCTCAAAATACTCACTTACTTACCAGGGTTTTTACCCCCTGATCATATTTGTTTTTCCTTGAAAAAATTTACTCGCAGTACTGGAATAACTATTTTACCGTTTCAGATATGCATAATTCCCAGGCCCGATGTCTCGTGGTTGGTCATGGTATGCATGGCAAAATGCCCGTATATGGCAACAGCCAGCCATTTTTCATAGCGGACGGCGGCGATTTTCACCGCCATATTGGAAGAACTGGGTGCTCCTAGGAGCATCCCTTCCTTCGCCTCAATACAAGCATGAATAAGCGCGTGCATTTCTTCAGGCTGTTTATTAATCACGTTATTGTTCAGGCAGGCCCCTATTACGGCGGAGACGATCTTTTGCTTCATTTCCGTCACGTTTCCGCCCGCCCCGGTAACGGCACAGGAATAGCCCTCTTCAAAAAGCCGTTTTTTTAAAGCGTCTTCTTCCGGTTTCGACGAGGTGAGCGCCAAAAAAAGCGCTTTCTTTCCTATGGAATGGAGTTTTTCTTCACTCATCATTAATCCTGGTCCGCCAAAATTTGCGCCTGTTCAAATCCTTTTAGGATGCATTATACTCCAAATCAGTAATAAAGTAAAACAGATTTTTCTTCCCAACAACTTTTTGTCTTGCGGCCAAGGATCGATTTTAAGCCTTCAGGCTGTCTGATTCCACTAAACCCTGTCCAGGGCTTCTCTCAAGCTTTTAATGTACGCGCAGGCCTCGTCAAGCACATGCTGCGGCTGTTCTTGAACAAGGTGCAAATTTTTTTCAATTCTTTCAATGAGGGAACTGCCCACTATCACGCCGTCGGCGGCACTTCCCATGCGGGCGGCGCTTTCGGGGCCGGAAACGCCGAATCCAACGGCCAGGGGCAGGTCCGTGCTGGCGCGGACCCTGGACAAAAACTCCTCCAATCCGCCGGGCATCTCTTTCCTGCTGCCTGTCACTCCTGTCACGGAAACGCAGTAAACGAACCCTCCCGCCAGTTTCGCGATTTTCTGCAGGCGCGCCGCGGTGCTGGTTGGAGCCGCCAGGAAGATGAGATCAATCCCTGCGCCGCTTGCAGCCCGTTTTAACGGCAGCGCTTCCTCCAGCGGCAGGTCCGGCACGATAAGCCCGCTTATTCCGGCCCCGGCAGCCTGGACGACAAACCTTTCCGGGCCGGGACGGTAAATGGAGTTGTAGTAAGCCATGAACAACAGGGGTAGCCTGGCTTGCTGCCGGATGCGGCTTGCCGTCCTCATGACCTTTTCCAGGGTCACTCCTCCCGCCAGCGCGCGCTGGGAGGCTTTCTGGATGGTGGGGCCGTCCGCCACCGGGTCGGAATAGGGAATGCCCAGTTCGACCAGGTCGGCCCCGGCCTCCTCCAGGCCCAAAACCAGCTTTTCCGTAAATTCCAGCGAGGGGTCGCCGCAGGACACATAAGGGATCAGCGCCTTCCGGCCGTTTTTTTTCAGGTTTTCAAACGTTTGGGTGATCGGTGTCTTATTCACAGTCTCTCCCCCTTTTTCAGTTTGCTTACGGTTTCCACATCTTTGTCCCCGCGCCCCGACAGGTTGACAACCACGATTTTTTCGGGTTCCAGGCCAGGCGCCAGCTTCATCACGTAGGCCAGGGCATGAGCGCTTTCCAGGGCCGGAATGATCCCTTCCAGGCGGGCCAGTGTTTCAAAAGCCGCCAGCGCTTCCCTGTCGGTAACGGCAACGTACTGGGCAAGGCCGCTTTCCTTATAATAACTGTGCTCGGGCCCAACCCCCGGGTAATCGAGGCCGGCGGAAACGGAATGCGCCGGTATGACCTGGCCGTCTTCGTCCTGGAGAAGATAACTCAAGGCCCCATGCAGGACGCCTTTGCTGCCGGCGGTCAGGGCGGCGGCGTGCCGGCCGCTGTCAAGGCCGCATCCTCCAGCCTCCACCCCGATCTTTTTGACCTGGTCCGAACAGGCGAAGGGATGGAAAATGCCCATGGCGTTGCTGCCGCCGCCCACGCAGGCTACCAGGTAGTCGGGCTGGCGGCCTTCCAGCTTCGCCAGCTGATTTTTCGTCTCTTCCCCGATCACGCTCTGAAAATCCCGCACCAGCCTGGGATAAGGATGTGGCCCCACCACCGAACCTATGCAGTAATAGGTGTCTTCAACATGGG
Source organism: Peptococcaceae bacterium (assembly GCA_024655825.1). Taxonomy (NCBI): domain Bacteria; kingdom Bacillati; phylum Bacillota; class Clostridia; order Eubacteriales; family Peptococcaceae; species Peptococcaceae bacterium. The sequence goes on from JANLFJ010000025.1 coordinate 26,992, forward strand.
CCACCCAGTACCTCAGGGCCTCGTTTGTCGCGTCTTTCAGCGTGCCGGAACCGGAAGCCACCTCCACGACTTCGGCGCCCAGCAGCTTCATGCGAAAAACGTTCAGCGCCTGGCGCCTTGCGTCTTCCTCGCCCATGAAAACCAGGCATTCGCAGCCTAAAAGAGCCGCGGCGGTCGCCGTGGCCACTCCGTGCTGCCCGGCTCCCGTTTCGGCTATCACTTTCCTCTTGCCCATCTTTCTGGCCAGCAAGGTTTGCGCCAGGCTGTTATTAATCTTGTGCGATCCGGTGTGGTTAAGGTCTTCCCTTTTCAGGTAAATCCTGGCCCCACCCAGGTACTCTGTCAGCCTTTTGGCAAAATACAAAGGCGAAGGCCTCCCCGCGTAGGCTTCCAAGTAGTAGGCCAGTTCCTTCTGAAACTCGCCGTCTTTGGCCAGGCTTAAATAAGCCGCTTCCAGCTCCTCAAGAGCAGGCATCAGTGTTTCCGGGACAAACTGTCCCCCGAATTCGCCGAAATATTTATCAACCTTATTCACCTGCAGCCCTCCTCGCCGCTTTGATAAACTGCACAATTTTACCGGCATCTTTTATCCCGGGCTCCTTTTCCACCCCGCTGCTCACATCAACGCCAAAAAAACAGCCCATCCGGACGGCCCGGCCCACGTTGCCGGGCGTCAGTCCTCCCGCCACAATAAGCGGCGTCCCTTTCCAGTCATAATCCAGCGCGGCTTCCCAGGGAAACGTCATCCCCGTGCCGCCGCTTTTCCCGGGAACATAAGCATCAAGCAGGACCCTGTCGGCCGCTCCCTTTAGTATGTATTCCCCTATGGCGGCGCCGTCCAGTTTAGCGCGAACGGAAAATGCTTTAATCACCTGGTAACCTGGAAAACCAAGACAGTACTCCGGGGACTCGCCGCCGTGGAACTGGAGGCCTGTCAGCCTGCAGCAGCGCGCTATTTCCTCCACCAAGCCGGGAGCTTCGTTTACAAAAACCCCGATCTTTTCAACTCCAGGCGGCAGCATCCCGGCAATCTCCCTTGCCTTCTCCGGGTCGACCTTCCGCGGGCCGGGCGCAAAGACAAAGCCCACGGCATTGGCCCCTGCCGCCGCCGCTGCAACGGCGTCGCCAGGGTTGGTGATCCCGCATATTTTTACCCAAACCACAGTTTCACAACCTTCCCGCAATTTCACGCGTTTTTTGAGCCATGTCTGCGCTGGTCACCAGGGCCTCGCCCACCAGGACGGCATCCACGCCGGCCTGGGCCAGGAGCTTGATGTCCGCGGCGCTTGAAATGCCGCTTTCACTGACTAACAGGCAGGTATCCGGTACAAGCTCCGCCAGTTCGAGGGTTGTGTTCAAATCCGTCCTGAAGGTCCGCAGATCCCGGTTATTTATACCTACAACAACCGCTCCGGCTTCGAGCGACATTTCCAGTTCCCGGCGGGTATGCGCTTCAACCAGGACATCCAGTTCAAGCTCGCGAGCCAGGCGAAGCAGTGAAACCAGTTCTCTTCTTGGCAGCACGGCCGCGATTAATAAAACGGCGTCCGCGCCAAAAAGGCAAGACTCCCAGACCTGGTAAGCGTCGATGATAAAATCTTTACGCAGCAAGGGCAGTGGAACCGCCGCCCCGACTTGTTCCAGGTGGGCCAGGCTGCCCTGGAAAAAACGCTCGTCAGTCAGGACGGATACGGCTGCAGCGCCGTTTTGATGATAGCACGCCGCAATCCCGGCAGGGTCAAAGTCACGGCAGAGCAAGCCTTTAGAAGGCGAAGCCCTCTTGACCTCGGCGATAAGGCTGACCCCCTCTTTTTCCAGGCTTTCCTTAAACCCCCGCCTCTTTTTGAAAACCACCTTCTTCTCAAGTTCGGCAAGCGGGAACAGTTCCTTATGCCTGGCCACTTCTGCTTGTTTAAAGGCGATGATCTCGTCCAGGATCATGCTCTGCACCGCCTAGCAGGGAAGAGGGGCTGCCGAGCCGGTCCCGCCGGTGGCCGCAACAAGCTGCTCCAATTTTTCCAGGGCTTTTCCCGAGTCAATGCTCTCCCCGGCAGCCCTGACCCCCTCCGGAAGGTCCCGGACCACCCCGCTTGCCGCCAGGGCCGCCGCGGCATTGAGCAGCACTATGTCCCGATGAGGACCTTTTTCTCCACTCAAAACACGGCGCGTGATCCCGGCGTTTTCCCTGGCGTCTCCTCCCTGCAGCTGTCTGAGGGTTGCCCTGGTAAACCCCAGTTCCTCCGGGTGGATGTAAAACGTCTTAATGCTGCCGTTGTTCAAGCAGCTCACCTTCGTCGGTCCCGTATTGGAAATCTCGTCCAGACCGCCGTCCCCGTGGACGACGTAGGCGCTTTTTACGCCCAGCCGCTCCAGGACGCGGGCCATCACCTCCGTCAGGCCGGGTTCATAAACACCAAGCACCTGAACATTGGCCCGGGCGGGGTTAGTCAGCGGTCCCAGGATGTTGAAAATGCTGCGAATCCCTATTTCCTTTCTCGGCCCGCTGGCGTGTTTCATGGCCACATGAAAAACAGGCGCGTACAGGAAACCTATCCCTATCCGGTCCAGGATGGACATCACTTCACCGGGCAAAAGGTCCAGTTTCACACCGAGCGCCTCCAGCAAATCGGCGCTCCCGCTTTTACTGGAAACCGAACGGTTCCCATGCTTGGCCACCGGAACCCCCGCTCCCGCCACCACAAAAGCAGCGGTGGTGGATACATTGAAAGTCCCGCTGCAATCGCCTCCCGTGCCGCATGTATCGACAAGCAGCGAATGCCGGCAAGAAAAGGAAAGGCTTTTTTCCCTCATGGCCTGGGCGCACCCCGAGATCTCCTCCACGGTCTCACCTTTCATTCTTAAAGCCGTAAGCAGGCTCCCTATCTGCGCGCCGGTTGCCTCCCCATTCATAACCTGGAGCATGACCTGGCGCGCTTCCTGGAACTGGAGGTCCTCCCCGCTTACAATTTTACCAATCATCTCTTTCAACACACTCAACTTTCTCCTCTCCTCTGGAAACTATTGGCGCCGAACAGGCTGGACATCAAGAAAATTCCTTAGCATATCCAGGCCGTATTCCGTGCAGATCGACTCGGGATGGAACTGCACCCCGTAGGTGGGATGCTGTTTATGCTGCACCGCCATGATAATGCCGTCCTCCGTCCTGGCCGTGATCTCCAGGTCATTGGACCCGGCGTTTTCCCGCAAGACCAGGGAATGGTAGCGGGTTACCCTTATTTCCCGGGGAATACCGGCAAACAGCCCTCTCCCTGTATGGCGAATGAGCGAGGTCTTGCCGTGAACGGGTTCGCCTGCCGGCTCAACGCGAAACCGGAAAACTTCGCCGATGCACTGGTGCCCTAGGCAAACCCCCAGGATGGGCACCTTCCCCGAAAAATGCCTCACCGCTTCGGTGCATATGCCCGCATCGGCGGGTGTTCCCGGTCCGGGAGAAAGGACGATCCTTTCGGGGCAAAGTTGCTCTATCTTTTTGACGTCTATCTGGTCGTTGCGCACCACCAGGACCTCCGCTCCCAAAATGCCGAAATACTGCACCAGGTTGTAAGTAAAGGAATCATAATTGTCGATAACCAGGATCACATCTCATTCCCCCTTCCCGGCCGCCTGGATGGCCCTGAGCATGGCTTTCGCCTTGTTTTTGCATTCCAGGTCTTCTTTTTGGGGGTCGGAATCGGCTACTATCCCTGCCCCGGCCTGCGCATAGACCCGGTTCCCCTTGATCACGGCGGTCCGTATGGTAATGCAGGTGTCCATATCCCCGCTGTAGCCGAAATACCCCACCGCCCCGGCGTAAGGCCCTCTTGGGGTTTTTTCCAGTTCTTCTATTATTTCCATGGCCCTGATTTTCGGCGCCCCGGAGACAGTGCCGGCAGGAAAACAGGCCCGCAGCAGCTTAAAGCTGTTGACTCCCGGCGCCAGCGTTCCCCTGACCCTGGATACCAGGTGCATCACGTGGGAGTATTTTTCAATCTCCATGAATTTTTCCACCTTCACGCTGCCGTACTCGCAAACCCTCCCCAGGTCGTTGCGGCCCAGGTCAACCAGCATCAGGTGTTCAGCCTTTTCTTTTTCGTCACCGGCCAGTTCTTCTTCCAACCGGCGCTCCTCGGCATCATCTCTTCCCCGCGGCCGCGTGCCGGCAATGGGCCGGACCTCGGCCTCCCCCCCGCTTGCTTTGACCAGCACCTCCGGAGACGACCCCACCAGCTTGAGGTCATCCATCTCCAGAAAAAACATGTACGGGGAAGGATTGATCGCGCGCAGGCTGCGGTATATTTCGAGCGGCTCACATTCCAGTTCCGTCATGTACCTCTGGGAAAGAACAACCTGGAAAATATCCCCGGCCCTGATGTATTCCTGGGCCTTTTTAACCATCTCCACAAATTCCCCGGCGGTCATGTTGGAGCTAACCCGGCATGGGCTGCCGGAAGGCCGGTTTTCGGGCCGGCCTGCTTCGCCTGTGCAAACCGGCCGGCGCAGCTTCTGGGCAATGCTTTTGATTCTCTGCACGGCCTGCTCGTAATCCTGCTCAGGATCGCCTGTGATCCTGGCGTTTGACACGACCTGGATAACCTGCCGCACATGGTCGTAAATTACCAGGGTGTCCGCAAACATAAACACGCAGTCGGGAAAATCCTCTTCACAGTTTTTGCCGGGAGGCAGCTTTTCAAAATAGCGGGCCATCCCGTATCCCAGGTAGCCCACAGCGCCGCCGGAAAAACCGGCAAGACCCGGAACCCTGACGCTGCGGCTTTCCGCCATCAGCCCTTCCAATTCCCGCAAGGGGTCTTCAGTATGAAAAGAGGTTTCCCGGCCGTTTTCCAGCAGGGTGACCTTGCCGTTAACAGCCTTGAAAACAAGGCGCGGTTCGGCGCTTATAAAGGAGTACCGGCCCACCTGGACGCCTCTTTCCACGCTCTCCAAAAGAAAGCTGTATGGACCCTCTCTAATCTTTAAGTAAATGGAGAGCGGGGTGTCAAACGACGCCGAATACTGGCAGAAGACCGGAACGACGCTCCCTTTCTCAGCCCTGCGCAGGAATTCTTCTTTGCTAAGAGCATCCATTTCGATTCCCTCTTTCCTGGTAAGCGGTCAGCCCGGTGAAAAAAAATAATCCGGGACTGAACATCCTGGATTACATTTAGCGAGAAACACTTATGGAGGAATCGGCGGACAGCGGTACGCAGTCCTCAAATCCCCGTAACTGGCCTTAACTCGTCTAAACTCATCTCAACTCAGCTCAGCTCACAACTGATTGGCACTTACCAAATGATTTGTTTTGATTATGATTTGGTATTGATTATAAAACATCGCAGTCTTGCCTGTAAAGTATAATATTAAAAAAATTTACTGCTATATTTTGCAAATTTTCCGGCTGTTTTTCAAAAAACCATGCCTGGATAAACCCCCTTGCACCTTTCGCCCGGCTTGATTCATATAATGATGGTAGAGAAATAACAAACCTCACGAACTAAGGAGGCGTTGTCATGGAAGGCTGGATTTGGGTAAAAAAAGAATACCGGGTTCCAAAACCGCCGGCTGAATACGCCAAAACATGCGACTGGATATACAGCTGCAGGCAGTTGTCACCGCAAGAAAAAAGTACAGAGAAAACACTATTTGACGAAAAAAATGAAGAGCGAAAGTGATCGCTCTTCATTTTTTGCAAAATTAATCTTTTTGAAAGCAAAACCGGGCTTTTTGTGTATAATATTGTCATAGAGAACCAGCAAAGCGAGTTGATAATTTATGATCCCTCTTCGCGACAGTACCCGTTCCCGTTCTTTTCCCGTGATCACGGTCGCCTTGATCGCAATTAACCTGTACGTATATTACCTCCAGGACACAAGCACCCAGGCGGAGCTGGGAAGGTTCATTTCCCAGTACGCCCTTGTCCCCGCGCGGTTTACCGAACAACTGCGGCTCAATCCCCTGGCCGTCTTCTTCCATCACCCGCTGGTCACGTCAACTTTTCTCCACGGCAGCTGGTTTCACGTAATCTTCAACATGCTCTATCTCTGGATATTTGCCGACAACATCGAGGACCGGCTTGGGCGGCCGCGCTTTATCCTCTTTTATCTACTGGCCGGTATTGCCGGCAATCTTGCCCATATCCTGTTGAATCCCGGTTCACCAATCCCCCTGGTAGGGGCCAGCGGCGCCATAGCCGGCGTCCTGGGAGCCTATATCATAACCTTCCCCAGGGCCAGGATTACATCGCTCCTTTTTATTTTCTTCTTTATAACGATCCGCGATATTCCCGCTATCTATTTTCTCCTGTTCTGGTTTTTGCTCCAGGTCATAAACGGCGTGGCAAGCCTTGGCATCATGGGAAACAACGTGGCTTACTGGGCGCATATAGGCGGCTTTCTTTCGGGAGTGGTTCTCATGTTGATACTTAAAAAGAAAAATTCATGGCAGCCCCGGTTTTAAACCGATAAGCGCATAATCATGATTTATTAAATTAGGAGCGCCAATATGGACACAACTTTGAGAAAACGCATTCAAAACCATTACCAGAAAATGAGCAGCAACCATAAACTGATCGCCGGCTACCTGCTGGAGAACTATGACCAGGCTGCTTTCATGACCGCGCAGCAGCTTGGTGAAACCCTTGGGGTAAGCGAATCAACCGTCATTCGCTTTGCCACCTCCCTCGAATATGACGGTTACCCCCAGCTTCAAAAAGACCTCCAGTGCATGGTAAAAAACAAGATTTCTACAGTTGAGAGGCTGCACCTTTCCCTGGAAAGCAAGCAAAGGAATATCCTGGAAAGGGTTTTTAACACGGACATAAACAATATCAGGCGCACAATGGAAGAGATTAACCCGCAGGATTTTAAAAAGGCGGTCAATGAAATCATCGAAGCGCGCAGCATTTACATTATCAGCCTGAGAAGCGCCACTTCGCTGGGGCAGTTTCTTCACTTTTACCTTAACCTCATCCTGAAAAATTGCCGGGTTGTCAGCGGCATGTCGGTATTCTTCGAAGAACTGGTAGCAATAGGACCCGAAGACCTGGCCATCGGCATTTCCTTTCCCCGCTACAGCAGGCAAACCATCGAAGGGTTGAAATACGCCAGGGAAAAAGGGGCCCGCACCATTGCCATAACCGATTCGGTAACGTCCCCGCTGGCTGAACACGCGCACTACGTTCTTACCGCCCACAGCGCGATGACTTCGTTCATCGACTCTTTTGTCGCACCCTTAAGCGTGATCAACGCCCTCATTATCGCGGTCGGCACCCAGGAAAGCGAAAAAACGGCGCAGGCTTTAAGCATGCTGGAAGAAATATGGGATACTTTCAAAATCTACTACACGGGCAACGGCGACTAGTGCTGCCTTTTTTTCAAGCCCAGTATTTGCCTGGCCTCCGCGGGAGTTGCTATTTCACGCCCCATAGCCAGCGCGATTTTTTTTACCCGGCGAACCAGATCAACATTTGTGGCCAGAACCCCCTTGCGGTAATAAATGTTGTCTTCCAGCCCTACACGAACGCTCCCGCCCAGCGCAAGGGCTACAGCGGAAAGAGAAACATGGTCTTTGCCAATGGCGGAGACGGTCCAGGTCACACCCTCGGGTAAATTTTCGTAAAGGAAAAAGAGCTGCTTCGCGCTCGCCGGCTGGGAACCCGGGACGCCCAGGACCAGGTTGATCTGGAGAGGCCATTCAAGCACACCCTTTTTTACCAGCTGCAAAGCGTTGAACAGCATGGCGGTGTCAAAGACCTCGATCTCCGGTTTGACGCCGTATTTTTTCATCTCACCAGCCAGGTAGGCAATGGTTTCGGGGTCGTTGAAATTGGCCGACGTAGGAAAGTTCGACGAGCCGGTCGCCAGGCTGGCCATCTCCGGCGCAAGGCAGATCATCTGGCCCCTTTCTTGATATGATTTGCCCGCGCGCCCGCCGGTGGAAAGCTGGGTAATAATATCGCAGTTTCTTTTCGCCTCAAGGCAGGCCAGTATTTCACGATACACGTTGACATCCGAAGTCGGCTTGCCTTCCCTGTCCCTGGCATGTATATGGGCCACCGCGGCCCCCTCCTCCCAGCACTCGTAAATCTGGTCGGCTATTTCCTGCGGAGTAACGGGTAAATTTGGGTTCATTTCCTTGGTCGGGACATTCCCCGTAGGCGCAACCGTAATGATTACCTTGTTCTCCATCCACAAGGCCCTCCTTTGTTTCTTGTTTATCACCTGTATCCGGCAAGTGTGTTCGCGAACTCGGCAAAACCCGCCTCCATCCTCTCCACCAGCTCGTCAACTTCTTCTTTCGTAATAATCAACGGCGGCGCGAGCAGGAACTGGTCACCGTTTTCACCGTCGGCCATCCCGCCGCCGGGATAAACGACAACCCCGTGCTTCATCAAGGTAACGGTAATCTTTTCCGCCAGGCCCAGCGATGCGGGAAAAGGTTCTTTTGTCGCCTTGTCTTTGACCAATTCAACACCCTGCAGCAGTCCTTTGCCGCGCACATCGCCCACGAACCAAAAAGGAAGAAGTTTTTCCTGCAATTGTTTGAGCATGTAATCCCCTACAGCGCGCACGTTTTCCAGTATATTATCCTCGATGAGCGTTTTGATGACCGCTACCGCCACAGCTGCGGAAAGCGGGTTCCCTCCATACGTGTGCCCGTGGACAAAAGCGCCCGACCCACGCTTGAATGTGTCATAAATCTCGTCTTTGGCCAGGACAGCGCCCAGGGGAGAATATCCGGCGCTCATTCCCTTGGCCGAGCAGATCATATCCGGTATTACGCCAAAATCCTCAATGGCAAAGATGAAACCCGTTCTGCCGTACCCGGCCATCACCTCGTCGGAAATAAAGAGTATATCGTAGTGGTCGCAGATCTGGCGGATAACCCTGAAATAGTCCCTGTGAGGCACCAGCGCGCCGCTCGCCGCGCCCACCACCGGCTCGGCAATGAAGGCCGCTATTGAATCTGCGCCTTCCGTTTTTAATACCCTCTCCAGATCAAGGGCGCAATGCGCTCCGCAGGTCTCCACCTGCTTATCGAACGGGCAGCGGTAGCAATACGGCGCGGCGATGTGCGGGAAATCCAGCAGGAGCGGCGTGTATTTTTTCCGGCGCCTGTCGCCGGTCATGGAAAGAGCGCCGATGGTGTTCCCGTGATAACTGTGCCAGCGGGAGACGATGCGGTACTTGGCAGACTTCCCGTCCCGCTCCAGGTAATACTGCCGGGCCATTTTCAGGGCGGATTCCGTCGCTTCTGATCCCCCGGAAACAAGGTACAGCTTGTTCAGTGTGCCGGGAGCCAGGCTGGCGACAAGGTCCGCAAGCTCCTTAATTGGCGCCGAAGTCCACCGGGAAAGGTGACAGAAAGCAATCTTTTCCGCCTGTTCGGTCATGGCTTTAATAATACGGGGATGACCGTGGCCCAGGTTGGAAACGGCTGCACCGGCGCAGGCGTCGATATAGCGGTTCCCCTCCTTATCATACAGGTATATGCCTTTCCCGCAGGCGATCTCAGGGTAATTCCTTTTCAGGTTGCGGTAAAAAACATTATCCATAACACTCTTCCTCCCGGCATGATTACTTTTCCTTCATTATACATTATATTATGAAGGAATTCCATCATCAGATTAAAAATTTATTATTTTTTTACGACTTCTTCTCTTATGCTCTTACTTCTGTCAATTTTAAAAGAATAGACTTGTTTTACAGGTCTTTTTTTCATATTAAGAATTTTTTAAAACAAGATGGATTTCCTGCATCCTTTATTGTATAATGAAGTATATGATTCACAAATAAATCTTGGGAGGAGGAGGTATCTTTATGTCCAAAAGAAAAATGGCCGTGCTTGTGCTCCTGCTGTTTATCGCCAGCATAGCTGTTACCGCCTGCAGCGGCAGCGCCCCGGCTAAAAAGGAGGAACCCAAACCAGAAGCGCCCAAAAAACTGCAGCTCAACATTATAACCGGCTCTACGGGCGGAACATACTTTGCCCTGGGCGGGGCCATGGCCAATACCTGGAGCAAGTATCTCACCAATGCCCAGATAACATCCCAGCCGGGCGGGGCATCGGTGGAAAGCATCAACCGTGTTAACGCCGGTGAAGTCGACCTGGGCATGGCAATGAACAACATTGCTGACGACGCCTGGAACGGCAAGGGTTCGTTCAAGTCGCCCCTGAAGAATTTCAGGACTATAGGGGTCATTTATCCCGAGGTTTACCAGGGCGTTGCCTTAAAAGAAAGCGGGATTAAAAGTCTTAAGGACATTAAAGGCAAAAAGGTTGCCGTCGGTCCCGTCGGCAGCGGCACGGCCGTCTTAAGCGAAGCGGTGTTCGCCGAAGCCGGAATTGACATCAAGAAGGATATCAAAGCCGAATTCGCCGCGTTTGGCGATGCGGCCAACAAAATGAAAGACGGCCAGCTTCAGGCCAACTTCGGGGTCTTGAGCTGCCCGGCCGCCGCGATTCAAGACATCATGACCGCCCGCAAGATAGAAATCATTGAAATCAAAGGCGAACTGTTTGACAAGATCAAGGCCAAGTACCCGTTTTTCAGCCAGTATAAAATTCCGGCCGGAACGTACGGCAATACGGAAGACAAGTATACCATCAACTGTATGGCCGCCCTGTATGTAAAGCCTGATTTGCCGGAAGATGTCGTGTACGACATCACCAAAATCTGGTATGAAAAAACTGCCGAAGTGGCTCAAGCACACGCCGCCGCTCAATGGATGGCCGACGAACTGAAAGCCGGCAGGTTGGAAACCGCTCTCTCCGGCATCACAACGCCTCTGCACAAAAGCGCTTACAAATACTTCGTCGAGAAGGGAATAAAAGTCCCTGACAGCATTAAACCTATTGACTAAACTGACAGGGGGTGGAGGCCGGGCAACTTCTATGTCCGGCCTCCTATTTATGAAAAAAGTATTTATTATACCTGCCTTGATCGTCTTGACAATAATATGCTTTTGGCCCATATATGTATTAGAGGTAAGGGTTGACGGCACTGAGGAGCTTGTTTACCAGCAGCCGGCAAAAAAAGGAGAAATTTTTGACGTGGCCTGGACCCACTCGGTGACCCTGCAGCCCGTGATTGAAACCTATAAACTGGAAGCGCCCGGCAGGATCCCGCTCGTCCGGATGGTTTTTGACGACTTTGGGCCCAACCTTCCGGCACGTCCCGAGTTCAATCAAAAGTGGACCATCTCCGGCGGTAAGTACATCGTTACCAACTATGACCGGTACTTTGAAAGGGTCCCTGTCGTCATCGGGGCTATCACCGCCAATCACACCCTCAGGTATGACGGAAAAGAAGTCCGGCTTAAAGACGTATACCGGCCGGGAGGATACGTGCATATTGGCCTGGTAAGAACCCCCCCGTTCCAGTATTTACTTAAGGAGGTTGAAATATGGCTCAGAAATTGGTTGAGCAATCTCCAGGAGAAATGACTAACCACGAGATGATCGATCAAGAAACATCAGCAAAAATTCTGGCCAAGTATGACCGTGAATTTGCGTACCGCCGCTTGAAAGGACCCGTGGCAACATTCTGCTTTATACTGGCGGTGTTATGGGCGCTTGCCCAGTTATACACAGCGGCTTTCGGGGTGTTTCCCTCCACGCTGCAGAGAGCCCCGCACGTCGGGGCCGCATTAATGCTGATTTTCCTGCTGTACCCGGCCAAAAGGGGTTCCACGAGCAACAAGATACCTTTTTATGATTATATCTTGGCCTTGTTGGGCTTTGCAGTCTCCGCCTACCACGTCGTCTTTTACGAGGAACTGGTCTGGCGGGCGGGAGTTTACACGCAGCTGGACGCAGCGGTCGGCGTAATCGCCGTCCTGCTTGTCCTGGAGGCCACCAGAAGAATCGCCGGGCCGGTCATCGTCACCCTGGCGGTCTTTTTCCTGCTCTACGCTTATTTCGGCAGCTACTTCCCCAGTTTTATGGCGCACAAGGGACTGAGCATCAAAAGGATTGCCGTGTTCCAGTGGATCAGCACCGAAGGCATCCTGGGAATTCCCATTGCCGTTTCGTCCACCTTCATTTTTTTATTTATGCTCTTTGCGACCTTTCTTAAAAAGACCGGTATCGGGGACTGGCTGACCAGCATTGCCGTGGGAGTGACCGGAGGCGCGGTCGGCGGGCCGGCCAAGGCGGCGGTAGTGGCCAGCGCCGCCCAGGGCACGGTTTCCGGCAGCTCCGTCGCCAACACGGTGGGAACCGGTTCGGTGACCATTCCCCTCATGAAAAGCATCGGCTATCGCCCGGAATTTGCCGGGGCGGTTGAAGCAGCCGCCTCAACAGGCGGGCAGTTGATGCCCCCGATCATGGGAGCCGCTGCCTTCGTCATGTCCGAATTCCTGAACATCCCTTACGGCCAGATCGCCCTGGCGGCCGCCATCCCCGCAGTTCTTTACTTTACCGGCATTTTCATCACTGTGCACCTGGAAGCAGTAAAAACGGGGCTCACCGGCATTGCCAGGGAAAAACTTCCCGACTGGAAACGGGAATTAAAAAGAAAATGGTTTCTATCCACTCCCATCATCGGGATAGTATGGCTCCTGATAAAGGGGTACACTCCTATGATTGCCGCGTTTATCGGCGTTTTGCTCTGCATAGGCGCGTCAATGATCCTCAAAGAGACCCGGATATCGCTCTGGAATATCATCAAAGCCCTGGAAGAGGGAGCCAGGTCTGCCCTGCCCGTCGTTGCGGCCTGCGCCACGGCCGGGATCATCGTCGGCGTCATTACCCTGACCGGGCTGGGCTTAAAGATGGGCGGCGGCCTCCTCTCCCTGGCGGGCGGCAGCATTCACCTGACCATGTTCCTGACGATGATCGCCTCTCTTATCCTCGGTATGGGCGTGCCGACGACAGCAAACTACATCATCCAGGCCACCGTCTCCGCACCCGCCCTGGTCAAGCTGGGAGCAGCCCCCATTGCCGCCCACCTGTTTGTCTTTTATTTCGGGATCGTGGCTGACATCACTCCTCCCGTGGCCCTGGCCGCCTTTGCCGGTTCCGGAATAGCCCAGTCGAACCCCTTAAAAACCGGGGTAGAGGCATCCAAGCTCGGCGCCGCGGCCTACCTTGTCCCCTACATTTTTGTCCTGTCTCCCGTCCTGGTGCTGGTCAGGCCGGAAGGCGCGACAACCCTGGTTTTCCTCCTCCTGATACTGAAAGCGCTGGCCACCGCCCTGATCGGGATGCTGGGCATCGGCGGGGCGACAACAGGGTATTTTGTCACCAACGGCCGCTGGTATGAACGCCTGCTCCTCTTTATCGGGGGCGTTTCCCTGATCGACCCGGGCGCCCATACCGACATAGCGGGTCTCATCTTGCTTGCCGTTGTTTGGCTGCTGCAAAAAAGAAGAACCGGGAAGCATAAACCCGGCCTTGCTAAATAACGCTTGTGTTTTGGGCCTTGAGTTCAGATCAGGCAACGGCCGCCGTCCACCAGCAGCCTGCCGTTTTTGATCACATAAAGGCACTGGGCCTGGTTGATGATTGTTTCCTGGGCAGAGGGAGCGTCAAATACCACCAGGTCCGCCTTTTTATTCTTTTCCAGGCCGTAATCCTTCAGCCTCATGGCCCTGGCCGCGTTAACCGTACCCATTTTGTAGATTTCCACAAGCTCTTCATCCGTCTGAACTCCCAGCAGTTCCGCCAGCAGCAGCATGAAATAAACAAGATTGGCGCTGCCCAAAAAGGCGAAAGTGTTGCGGATGTTGTCGGTCCCGACGGCGACATTGACGCCGCCCTGCACCAGTTCACGCACGCAGGTGAGCCTGATGCGCTGGGGCAGCACAACGACGGAAAGGCCCGCTTCTTTGACCTTCTTTATTGTCTCGTCTCTCACCTTTTTTTCCACATGGGCAATTCCTATGACGTGTCCTGCCGCCACCCTTCCCTGGTAGCCGCATTCAACCGTTTTTTGCACGACATAGGGCAGGGCGAAGGCCTCGGGGGTGTCCGCGTTGTCCAGGTGCATATCGACATCGCAGTCAAACTCCCTGGCTATTTGAAACATCCGGTCAACCTGCTTTTCCGGGCTTGACGGCCATACTCCCCTGTTGACATTACCGCCGATTACATCGGCCCCTGCTTTCAGTGCTTCGATAACATACTCTTCGCATCCCATTTCCATGGAGCCTGGGGAATTAAACCAGCCCTCCTGGGCAAAAGCGATGGTTTGAAGGTCCAGCCATTCTTTTGCTTCCTTTTTGGCGCTGAGCATGCCTTCAACCGCCCGCATTTCCACCAGGGGATCCGCTTCGACAAAAGTCCTGATCGCCGTAGTCCCGGTTTTTACGGCCATTTTTATCACCTGCAGGGAGCGGTTTTTGACATCCTCCGCCGTCATCGTCTTTTTGATCTCCCGGGTGGCGACGATTTTTTCCGACAGGGTGCCGCGCCTGAGATTAGGAGAAAAACGGTCATAAAGCAGGGCTTTGTCAAGATGGGCATGGGGATTGACCAGCCCCGGGGAAACAAATTTTCCCCCCGCGTCTATTTCTCTTTTCCCGGCAACCTGCAGGTTCTCGCCAATATCCGCTATCCTGTCCCCTTTGACGGCAATATCCACAATCCCTTGATAACCAAAGGCTCTGGCCTTTCTGATCAGCAAATCCATTATTTCTGCTCCTCCTTGCCCGGGTGCTGTCCACGCTAGTTTTCGATACCCTTTCTCGCTTCCACACCCCTGGTATAGTAGTGCTTAACCTCCCTCATCTCCGTAACCAGGTCCGCCTTCTCAATCAGCTCCGGTGTAGCGCCGCGCCCCGTCAGGACAAGCTCTACGCCTTCGGCCCGTTTCTCGATAAGGTCCTTTACCTTTTCCCAGTCAACCAGGCCAAAATGCAGGGCCACATTCAGTTCGTCCAACACCACCATGTCGTATTCGCCGCTTTTCACGGCCTGCGCGGCCCGTTCCATTCCCCGGTTAATCAGTTCTACGTATTCCCGTGGAGGCTGACCCGGCGGGAATATAACCGCCTTCTCGCGCCATTTGGCCAGCTCTTCCTCAGGCATCGACCCTTCCTTGACCACAAAAAACGGCTTGCCCACCGTCTCCAGGGTGAGATTGGGCGATATTCCCGGAAGTACTTTGTGCTCGCTATATGCCCTGGCCTTCATGAACTGGAGAAAAAGCACCTTTTTCCCCGCTCCCAGCGCCCGGATGGCCAGGCCGATGGCTGCCGTCGTCTTGCCTTTGCCGTTTCCGGTGTAAACCTGCACATAACCTTTCTGTCCCACGTCAAACCTCCGTTCTCATGTCCTTTTCTCCATGCGCCTGCTGCTTTCTTCCTCAAGACCAAGGTGCTCACAGGCAAGGTCCAGGCTGCAACAGGCCATCCGAAAGCCCGGATCGATCTCCACGGCGTTTTCCAGGTACTGCACGGCCTGCCTGAAGCAGCTTTCCGCATCTTTTTCCCTGTTCTTCTTCTTTAAGTTACGCCCCATCTGGTTGTACGCCAGCCCCAGGTTGAAGTGCGCCTCGGCCCGCTGGGGATCAAGCAGGACCGCGGCCTGGAAAAGCCAGACGGCCGATTCCAGGTTGTTGCGGGAAAACTGTTCAGCCCCGTCGTAAATGAGTTCTTTGGCCAGGTTCGGGTTGTAGGCATTGAGCCAGTGGATATAGGAAGCGGCATCGGCGTGCCCGGGCTGGTGCCCCAGAACATAGACCATGGAGCCGGCAATGGCCTTCCAGAAGTCATCGCCTCCTACCCTCCTCTCGAAGGCGTCCAGGAAAATGGGGTAAGTAAAATTGGAGGGCATTTCCACAGGAGCTTCGATTTCATGAGGGAGCATGATATAAACAAGCTGCTCGCGCCAGGAATCATCCCACGGCTGGTAATCTCGCATCAGGCCATCTCTCCTTTCGCTGCATCTTATTTAATTATTTCTCCAAGGCCTTCCCGTACAGGTAATTGAACTCCTTTCCCTGGTATGTGCCGAGCCGTTTCATCTTTTCTTCAATCAAATTTTTAATCCTCCACCAGCTCGTGTCCCAGTTGCAGAAAAGCACGCCGTCCCTGGGCCCTTTCCCGGCGAGGCGCTGGATAACCGTTTGCGGCCGCAGGTTTTCCAGAAACAGGACCACCCTGCCGGCGTACTCGTCAAGGCTGATCAAGCTGATTTCGCCTTTCTCGTACATGTCCCCCAAGGGCGTCCCTTTCACGATGTAAAGCGAATGAAGCTTGACATATTCTATTTCCAGCGCCGATAGTACCCTGGCGTTCTCCACCACATCCGTCTCGTCGTCCCAGGGAAGATTGAGGATAAGGTGGGCGCAGACGGCAAAACCATGCTTTTTTATTCTCAGGACGGCATCAATGAACTCAGCCAGGGTGTGCCCGCGGTTTATCTTTTTCAGCGTGTGGTAATTGACCGTCTGCAGTCCCAGTTCCACGGTGATGTCCAGTTTTTTTTGCCGCGAGATTTCGCCAAGAAACTCAAGATAGCTTTCCCCGGCACAGTCGGGCCGGGTCGATACGGATATGCCGACCAGCCCTTCCACTTCGCTGGCGGCCCGGATATTCTCCTTGAAACTCTCCAGCGGCAGGTAGGTATTGGTAAAGGCTTGGAAATAGGCAATAAACCGGCGGGCGTTAAAACGCCTGGTATAAAACGCCTTGTTCTCTTCGAGCTGTTCTTTGACGCTCATGGTGTTCGGCAGGGCGTCAAAGCCGGAACCTTCCTCGTCGCAAAAAATGCAGCCGCCCGTCCCCAGGACTCCGTCGCGGTTGGGGCATGTGCCCGGGAGGTTTACGGGGAGTTTATACACTTTTTCGCCGTACCTTTCCCGGAGGTGGTCGGCATAGCTCCTGTACAGCGCTGTCGAAGCAGTCATCTCTATCCACCGGTATTCAAAATCATTTCTGTGTTTATTGTATTATTTTACACCCTCGACTTCAATTGCAATAAACAGAACATTTTTTTGTGTATTTATCCCGAGTTTGGCGACAAATATTTCCATGCCAATGGTGACAAGGGTTCCTGGTTTA